>NZ_JBMFGY010000037.1:0-1589 GCF_049977125.1 Acidiphilium sp.
GATGGTGATGGCGGCGGCGTGGGTTGAGCCGTCGATCGTGTAGGCGAGATGGGCGGGTTGGCCGGCGGGGATTTCGGCGAGTGCCACTTTGAAGCTGTGGACATCGGTGATCGGGTGGCCGTTGACGGCGGTGATGATGTCGGCGGGCGCGAGTTTGCCGTCGGCCGGGCCTGAGGCGACGACTCCGCCGATCACGACGCCGTTGGCCGATTTCAGATGCCAGGCGCGCCGCATGTCGGCGGAGACGTGTTCGATCCGCAATCCGGCCCAGCCGCGGATCATGGCGCCGTGGGCGATCAGCGCGTCGGCCACGGGTTTGACCATGCTGGAGGGGATGGCGAAGCCGATGCCGACCGAGCCGCCGGAGGGGGAGTAGATTGCGGAATCGACGCCGACGACGTGGCCGTTGGCATCGAGCATCGGGCCGCCGGAATTGCCGCGATTGATCGCGGCATCGGTCTGGATGAAATTATCGTAGGGGCCGGAGCCGATGTCGCGGTGGAGGGCGCTGACCACGCCGGCGGAGACCGAGAAACCGAGGCCGAAGGGGTTGCCGATCGCGACCACCCAGTCGCCGAGTTCGAGGGCGCCGCTGTTGCCGAAGGTCAGGTAGGGGTCGGGGTGGCCGGTGTTGATTTTCAGGACGGCGAGATCGGCCTTGGTGTCGGCGCCGACCAATTTGGCGGTGTAGATGCGGCCGTCGTGCAGGGTGACCTTGATTTCGCTGGCGCCGGCGATGACGTGGTGGTTGGTGACGATATAGCCGTCCTTGCTGATGAAGAAGCCGGTGCCGAGCGCCTGTTCGGCGCGGGGCGGGATGATCAGGCTGCTGCCGTCGGCGGTTCGGGTGTCGGTTTTTTGAACCTGCCCCTCGCCCGGCGTGGTGGCGGCGCCGTTGTCGGGTTTGGGTTTCATCGGGTCGATGCTTTCGATATCGACCACGGCGGGCAGGGCGGCGCGGGCGATTTTCGCGATCGCGGGCGGGGTGGGGGCGGCTTCGGCGCGGCCGGTGAGGATCAGGCCGGCGGCGAGGATGAGGCCGGGCAGGGTTTTGCGCGATGTCATGGGAAAGAGAGTGAGGCGAGATCGCCGATCCGGCAAGAGATGATTTTTCGGATATCGTCCGGCGTGGTGCCGGCGGCGCGCAGGTCGCGCAGGCTGGCGGCGCGATCGCGCTTGGCGAGGCGGCGGCCGGAGGCGTCGGTGAGCAGGGGGTGATGGGCGTAGGCCGGGGTTGGCCAGCCGAACAGGCGTTGCAGGAGGATGTGGATCGGGGTGGTGGCGCGCAGATCGTTGCCGCGGGTGACCAGGGTGACGCCCTGGATCGCATCGTCATGGGTGACGCAGAGGTGATAGCTGAACGGGGTGTCCTTGCGGGCGAGCACGATATCGCCGTGCGGGGTGGGATCGGCGGTGATCCAGCCTTCGGTGGCTTCGTGGTAGCGCAGCGGGGCGGTGGCGCGGCATGCGCGATCGGTGTGCAGGCGCAGGGCGTAGGGGTCGCCGCGCGCGATGCGATCGGCGGCGATTTCGGGGTCGAGATCGCGGCAGGTGCCGGGATAGGCGGCTGGGGTGGCGTGCGGGGCGGC
>NZ_JBMFGY010000037.1:1689-4223 GCF_049977125.1 Acidiphilium sp.
GGTCGAGATCGCGGCAGGTGCCGGGATAGGCGGCTGGGGTGGCGTGCGGGGCGGCCAGGGCGGCGTTGAGGGCGGCGGCGATTTCGGCGCGGGTGCAAAAACAGGGGTAGAGGAGATCGTTGGCGGAAAGATGGTCGAGCGCGGCGCGGTATTCGGCGCTGTGGCGTGATTGGTGGCGTGGTTCGCCGCGCCAGGCGAGGCCGAGCCAGGTGAGGTCTTCGATGATCGCTTCGGTGAATTCGGGCCGGCAGCGGGAGGCGTCGATATCCTCGAACCGGAGCAGGAAATCACCGCCGGCGGCGCGGGCGGCGGTGAAGGCGATCAGCGCCGCGGCGGCGTGGCCGAGGTGGAGAAAGCCGGTCGGGCTGGGGGCGAAGCGGGTGATGATGGACATCGGGCGGCAGGATGATACGCTTGGCGCGAATTTCAAGGCGAGGCGATGATGGCACTGGATGGACCGCGTTGGGGACCGGCGGCGGGGGCGGCGAAGCAGTTGGTGGTGCTGTGCCACGGGGTTGGCGCGGACGGCAATGATCTGATCGATCTTGCGCCCTATTGGGCACGCGCGGTGCCGGAAGCGGCGTTCGCGGCGCCGCATGCGCCGGAACCCTTCACGATGGCGCCGCATGGGCGGCAGTGGTTTCCGATCGGCGTGATCGATCCGGCGGCGATGGCGGCGGGGGTGCGGCGGGCGCGGGCGGCGCTGGATGCGTTCATCGATGCCGAACTCGCGCGGCTGGGCCTGCCGGCGGAGGCCTATGCGCTGATGGGGTTCAGCCAGGGCGCGATGACCGCGCTGTTCACCGGGCTGCGCCGCGCGGCGCCGCCACGGGCGATTCTGGCCTATTCGGGCGCGCTGATCGATCCCGGATCGCTGGCGCGGGAGCTGACCGGGCGGCCGCCCGTGCTGCTGGTGCATGGCGAGGCGGATCAGATCGTGCCGGCGTCGCGCTCGCGGGATGCCGAGGCGGTGTTGCGGGCGCATGACGTGCCGGTACAGGCGCTGTATGTGCCGAAACTGGGGCATGGCATCGACGATGGCGGGCTGTCGGCCGGGGCTTTGGCGTTGCAGAAGGGGTTCGCGGCGTCTGTTGATGTTTGATGACAAGAGGACCGCGCCGGGCGGGATGACTTGCGGGGCGGGACGGTCTTTGTCATAAAGCGGGTATGAATTCGGCGTGCCACCAGATATGGCGACTCGATTTCCGAAGCGCCCATTATGTAGCGTCCCGCGCGTGGGACCGGCTGAGTAATGCCTGACGGCGGGCAGAATTTTCCCGCTCTGGTGCTGAATGCGGATTTTCGTCCGCTCTCGTATTTTCCGTTGTCGCTCTGGGCCTGGCAGGATGCCGTGAAAGCGGTGTTTCTCGACCGGGTTTCGGTGCTGTCGGAATATGAGCACGAGGTGCATTCGGTTTCGATGTCGATGAAGCTGCCGTCGGTGATCGCGCTGAAGGATTTCGTGCCCTCGATGCGCCAGCCGGCGTTCACCCGGTTCAACGTGTTTCTGCGCGATGGGTTCACCTGCCAGTATTGCCACGATCGGCTGCCGGCGCCGGATCTGACGTTCGATCATGTGATCCCGCGCGCACGCGGGGGGCGCACCACCTGGGAAAACGTGGTGACCGCGTGCGGGTCGTGCAATCTGCGCAAGGGGTCGAAATTGCCGCGCGAGTGCAAGATGTTCCCCTTCGAGACGCCGCGCCGCCCGAATTCATGGGAGTTGCAGGATCGCGGCCGGGCGTTTCCGCCGAATTACCTGCATGAGAGCTGGCGGGATTTCCTGTATTGGGACAGCGAGTTGGAGACGTGAGCACGCTTACGCTCTACACCAATCCGATGTCGCGCGGCCGGATCGCGCGCTGGATGCTCGAGGAAGTCGGGCAGCCCTACGCGGTCGAAATCCTCGACTACAAAGGGTCGATGAAGGCACCGGACTATCTGGCGATCAATCCGATGGGCAAGGTCCCGGCGCTGCGTCACGGCGACGCCATCGTCACCGAAACATCCGCGATCTGCGCCTACCTTGCGGATGCGTTCCCCGAGGCTGGGCTGGCCCCGCCGCTGCGCGACCCAAAGCGCGCCGCCTATTTCCGCTGGCTGTTCTTCACCGCCGGACCGTACGAGGCAGCGGTAACCAACAAAGCCTTCGGGTTCGAAGTGCCGCCGGAGCGGGCCATGTCGACGGGTTACGGCAGTTTCGCCACGGTCATGGAAGCACTGGAGCACGCGGTCGGCCAGAGCGAATTCATCCTGGGCGAGCGGTTTTCGGCGGCGGATGTCTATGTCGGTGCGCAGATCGGCTTTGGCCTGATGTTCGGCACGATCGAGAAACGGCCGGCGTTCGAGGCGTATGTACAGCGGCTGATGGAACGGTCGGCGGCACAGCGGGCGGCGGCGCTCGATGATGCCCTAATCGCTGCCGCTCAGGATAAATAGCCGGCAGGGCGGTTTCACCTGATCGTCATATCGGCTATCCGTCGGGTGACGGAGAGCAACCATGAACAAACCGATCCCCAATTCCCTGCGCAACC
>NZ_JBMFGY010000037.1:4323-13470 GCF_049977125.1 Acidiphilium sp.
GTCGGGTGACGGAGAGCAACCATGAACAAACCGATCCCCAATTCCCTGCGCAACCTGCCGGACGAGCGTGGCCGCTTCGGCGAGTTCGGCGGCCGATTCGTCGCCGAGACGTTGATGCCGCTGATTCTGGAGCTTGAGGCCGCTTATGACGTGGCCAAGCTTGATCCGGCCTTTCAGGCTGAGTTCGATTATTACATGAAGCATTATGTCGGCCGGCCGAGTCCGATGTGGTTCGCCGAGCGGCTGACGAAAAAACTCGGCGGTGCGAAAATCTATTTCAAGCGCGACGAGCTGAACCACACCGGCGCGCACAAGATCAATAATTGCATCGGTCAGATCCTGCTCGCCAAGCGCATGGGCAAGACGCGGATCATCGCGGAAACCGGCGCGGGGCAGCATGGCGTCGCGACCGCGACGGTGGCGGCGTTGTTTGGTCTGCCCTGCGTGATTTATATGGGGGCCGTCGATGTCGAGCGTCAGCAGCCCAATGTGTTCCGCATGAAATTGCTCGGTGCCGAGGTGGTGCCCGTGACATCCGGGGCGGCGACGCTCAAGGATGCGATGAACGATGCGCTGCGCGACTGGGTCGCGAATGTACGTGACACGTTCTATATCATCGGCACCGCGGCGGGTCCGCACCCCTACCCGGCCATGGTGCGCGATTTTCAATCCGTGATCGGCACCGAGGCGCGGGCGCAGATGCTCGAGGCCGAGGGGCGGTTGCCGGATGTGGCGATCGCCGCGATCGGCGGCGGGTCGAACGCGATCGGGCTGTTCCACCCGATGCTGGATGACGATGTCAGGCTGATCGGGGTGGAGGCTGCCGGGCGCGGGCTCGATTCGGGTGAGCACGCGGCATCGCTCTCGCGCGGCCGGCCAGGTGTGCTGCACGGCAACCGGACCTATCTGTTGCAGGATGCGGATGGCCAGATCCTTGAAGCCCATTCGATTTCGGCGGGGCTGGATTATCCGGGAATCGGGCCGGAACATTCGTATCTGCATGATATTGGCCGGGTCGATTACGTCGCGGTGACCGATGACGAGGCGCTGGCCGCGTTTCAGCTCTGCTGCGCGACCGAGGGGATCATTCCGGCGCTGGAGCCGGCGCATGCGCTTGCGCATGTCGCGAAGATCGCGCCGGAGATGCCGGCCGAGCAGATCATTTTGATGAATCTGTGCGGGCGGGGCGATAAGGATATTTTCACCGTCGCCAAACATCTCGGAGCACAATTGTGAGCCGGATCGCCGCCACTTTCGCACGGCTGAAGACCGAAGGGCGGGCCGCGCTGATCACCTTCGTCGAGGCGTTCGATCCCGATCGCGCGACCTCGGCCGCCCTGCTCGCCGGCATGGCCCGGAGCGGCGCCGATATCATCGAGATCGGCATGCCGTTCACCGATCCGATGGCGGATGGGCCGACGATTCAGCTGGCCGGGCGGCGGGCGCTGCATGCGGGGGCGAGCGTTGCCGGGACGCTCGACCTGGTGCGCGAATTCCGCACGATCGATAATACCCTGCCGCTCGTTCTGATGGGCTATTTGAACCCGATCCTGTCCTATGGCGTCGATCGGTTCACGCGCGATGCCGCGTTCTTCGGTGTCGATGGGTTGATCGTGGTCGATATGCCGACCGAGGAATCCGATTTGATGCTGGCGGCGGTGAAAGCCAATGGGCTCGATCTGATCCGTCTGGTCGCCCCCACGACCTCCGATGCCCGCCTGCCGGTGGTGCTGAAGGACTCGTCGGGTTTCGTCTATTACGTGTCGATCACCGGCATCACCGGCACGCGCACGGCGTCGGCGGCGGATCTGGCGCGGGATATTCCCCGCCTGCGCCGCGCCACCAACCTGCCCATCGCGGTCGGGTTCGGGGTGCGCACGCCTGAACAGGCGGCGATCGTCGCCCGCCATGCCGACGCGGCGGTGGTCGCCTCGGCGCTGATCGACCGGATGGCGGCGGGGCTGGATGAAGCGGGCCATGCCGCGCCCGCGTTGATCGACCAGATTCTGGGCGATGTCGCTGCCCTGGCGGCGGCGATGCGCGGCGAGCGCGCGGCGGCCTGATCCGCCTGCCCCGCCCGGTTAGAGCGTGATGCTTTCAGCTTAACGCTCTAGCTCTATGTTTTTTCGAGCGATTTCATGCGATTATGTTGCCGCTGCCGCGTCAACTTAATCGCATATCGCTCTAGGGGCGGTTTGGTTGCCCCGGCGCGGGGGGCCTCATTGATCCCATGATCGCGACCTCATCGCACCGGGCATCGATCCGGCCGCCTTGGCGTGGCCGGCCCCCGGGCGCGGCGCGGGGATTGCCGGCGTGGCCGCGCGGATCGATGCTGCATGTGCGAATACGACCATAAAAATTAACCTAATTTTCGATTGCGAATATTGTGCGCGCGTGATAAGAGCCGGGCAACGATAAATTTCGAGGAAACAGGTCGTTCATGCCAAAATCAATGCATAAATTGGAATGTTTACGCGAGGGTTTTGCGCCGGATGTTGTGATCCGAATATGCATTGGGCGGTTCTTCCGGTGTGATGGAAGGTTCGGCCATGGCGGATAATGTCGATCTGCTCATTATCGGCGGCGGGATCAACGGCGCCGGGATCGCGCGTGATGCCGCCGGGCGCGGGCTGCGGGTGCTTCTGGTCGAGCAGGATGATCTGGCGTCGCACACCTCCTCGGCCAGTACCAAGCTGATCCATGGCGGGCTGCGCTATCTTGAATATTACGAATTCCGGCTGGTGCGCGAGGCGTTGCAGGAGCGCGAACGGCTGCTCACGATCGCGCCGCATATTATCTGGCCGCTCGAATTCGTGCTGCCCCACGCCGCCGGCCAGCGCCCGGCCTGGATGATCAGGGCCGGCTTGTTCCTGTATGACCATCTGGCGCGCCGCCAGCGCCTGGCGGCATCGCGCGCGGTCAGGTTTCCGCCGCATCCCGCCGCGGACGTGCTCAAGCCCGACTACCGGCGCGGCTTCACCTATGCCGATTGCTGGGTCGAGGATAGCCGGCTCGTCGTGCTCAACGCGATGGATGCCGCCGCGCATGGCGCCGATGTTCGAACCCGAACAAAACTGATCACCGCCCGGCCCGATCAGGCGGTCTGGCGCGCCGATCTGGAGGATCGCCGCACCGGCCTGCGCTCATCGGTCACGGCGCGCGCCATGGTCAATGCCGCCGGCCCCTGGGTCGGTGAGGTGTTGAGCGCCAAGCTCGGCCGCAACACCGAGAAGACGGTGCGGATGATCAAGGGCAGCCACATCATCGTGCGCCGGTTGTTCGAGGGCGCGTTCGCCTTCATTTTGCAGAATCCCGATCAGCGCATCGTGTTCGCGATCCCCTACGAGGGCGACTTCACCCTGATCGGCACCACGGACATTCCCTACGAGGGCGATCCGTCGGTGGTTGACATCACGCCGGATGAAACCGCCTATCTCTGCGAGAGTGTTTCGCGCTATTTCCGCACGCACGTCACGCCCGCGGATGTGGTGCGCAGCTATTCCGGCGTGCGGCCGCTGTATGACGATCACGCCGCGAACGCCTCGGCGGTGACGCGTGATTATGTGCTCGATGTCGAGGGTGGCGCGGGGCAGCCGGCGTTGCTCTCGGTGTTCGGCGGCAAGATCACCACCTATCGCAAACTCGCCGAACACGCGCTGGAAAAACTGCTGCCGGTGATGGCGCTGCCGATCGGCACACCCTGGACCGCGAACAGCGCGCTGCCGGGCGGCGACATGCCGGGGGCGGATTTCGACGCCTATTTGCGTGCGCTGGCCGCACTCTATCCGTCGTTGCCCCCTGCCCTGCTGCATCGGCTCGCGCGCGCCTATGGCACCCGCGCCGAGCGTGTTCTCGGCACGGCCCGCACCATGGCCGACCTCGGCGAGGATTTCGGTGGCGGGCTTACCGAAGCCGAACTGGCCTATCTGGTTGCACATGAATGGGCGCGCGAGGCCGAGGATGTGCTCTGGCGGCGATCGAAACTCGCGCTGCATGTGCCGCAGGGCACGGCAGGGCGGGTCGCGGCGCGGCTGCGGCGGGAGCCAGTCAAGGAAGCAACTTCTTTTTTGTAAAAAAGAAGCAAAAAACTTTTGTTCTCTGGGTCAGGGGAGGTTGAACCAGAACGGACCAGAATAAAAAAGTTTTTTTACTTCTTTTTTTTCAAAAAAAGAAGATCTTTCTTGCCTTTCAAATAAACGTACGGGGAAAACAGCCATGACCAGCTACGTCGGCGCCATCGATCAGGGCACCACAAGTTCGCGCTTCATCGTTTTCGACAAGGGCGGGAATATCGTCTCGGTCGCCCAGAAGGAACACCGGCAGATCTATCCCAAGCCGGGCTGGGTCGAGCATGATCCGCTGGAAATTCTCGCCAATACCAATGAGGTGATCGGCGCCGCCCTCGCGCGCGCCAATCTGACCGCCGCTGATCTTGCCGCGGTCGGCATCACCAACCAGCGCGAAACCACCGTGCTGTGGGATCGCCACACCGGCCAGCCGCTCTGCAACGCGCTGGTCTGGATGGATACCCGCACCGATCAGCTGGTGCAGCGCTTCGTGCGTGACGGCGGGCAGGACCGGTTTCGCGCCAAGACCGGCCTGCCGCTGGCGACCTATTTCTCGGGGCTGAAACTGCTGTGGATTCTTGAAAACGTCGAGGGCGCGCGGGCGAAGGCGGAAGCGGGCGATGCGCTGTTCGGCACGATCGATACGTGGCTGACCTGGAATTTGACCGGCGGTGCCAAAGGCGGCCGGCACATCACCGATGTGACCAACGCCAGCCGCACCATGCTGATCGACCTTGCGACCTGCAACTGGGATGAGGCGATGCTCGCGCATTTCGGCATCCCGCGCGCGTGTTTACCCACGATCGTGGCCTCTTCGGCGGTGTATGGCGATATCGTGACGGCGCCGCTGAACGGCACCAAACTCGCGGGCATGCTCGGCGACCAGCAGGCCGCACTGGTCGGGCAGACCTGTTTCTCGCCCGGCGAGGCCAAGAACACCTATGGCACCGGCTCGTTCATGCTGATGAACACCGGCACCACGCCGGTGCAATCGAAAGCCGGGCTGCTGACCACGCTGGCCTATCAGTTCGGCGACGAGGCACCGCGCTACGCGCTGGAAGGGGCGATTGCGATCACCGGCGCGCTGGTGCAGTGGCTGCGCGATAATCTGAAATTATTCGATGTGGCACCGCAGATCGAGCCGTTGGCCGCGAGCGTGCCCGATAATGGCGATGTCTATATCGTGCCCGCGTTTTCCGGCCTGTATGCGCCGTACTGGAAAGACGACGCGCGCGGCGTGATCGCCGGGCTGACCCGCTATGCCACCCGCGCCCATCTGGCGCGCGCGGCGCTTGAATCCACCGCCTATCAGGTGCGTGACGTGGTGGAGGCGATGCAGGCGGATAGCGGCATCACCCTCGCCGCCCTCAAGACCGATGGCGGCATGGTGGCCAATGAGCTGCTGATGCAGTTCCAGTCCGATATTCTCGACGCCCCGGTGGTGCGGCCGAAAATGACCGAAACGACGGCGCTGGGCGCTGCCTATGCGGCCGGACTTGCCGTCGGATACTGGCAGAATGTCGATGATCTGCGGCAGAACTGGGGCATCGACAAGACCTGGGAGCCGAAGATGAGCGCCGAGGTGCGCGCGCATCACTATAAATCATGGAAAAAGGCCGTTCAGCGCTCGTTCGGCTGGGTCGATTGATCATCATCATAGGGAAACGAAACAATGTCCAACACATCTGAATATTCCACTGAGACGATGCAACCGGCGCCGAGCCGAACATTGATGGGTGTCAAGGTCGGGTGGCGGGCCGAGTCGATCTATTCCGAAATGATCGCGGAATTTCTGGGCTGCGTCGTTCTGATCGCGTTCGGCGCCGGTGTCGTCGCGGTCGCGGTGGTCGGGCTGACCGAATCCGGCCGGACCGCGGTGATTTTCAACGGCGCGGGCGGCTGGCTGCTGATCACCTGGGGGTGGGCGTTCGCGGTCACCATGGCGATTTATGTCGCCGGCGGCGTGACCGGGGCGCATCTCAACCCCGCGGTCAGCCTGGCCTTCGCGGTGAAGGGCGATTTCCCCTGGCGCAAGCTGGTGCCGTATTGGGGCGCGCAAGTTGCCGGCTGCTTCGTGGGCGCGGCGCTGGTCTATGCCGATTATTTCCGCGCGATCGATGCCTGGAACGCGGCCCATCACGTCGCCTCCTACGCGGCACCCGGCGGGCTGACCACGTTCAGCATCTTTGCGACCTTCCCGGCATCGTATCTTGGCGCGCATATGGATCTGGCGCTGCTCGACCAGATCATCGGCACGTTCTTTCTGCTGCTGTTCGTGCTGGCGATTTCGGACAATCTGAACCTGAGCCCGACCTCCAACATGGGGCCGCTGCTGGTCGGACTCGCGGTTGCGGCGATCGGCATGTCCTATGGCGTCGATGCCGGTTACGCGATCAACCCGGCGCGCGATTTCGGCCCGCGCCTGTTCACCTGGCTGATGGGCTGGGGGCCGAACGCGTTTCCCGGACCGCATGGTTATTGGTGGGTGCCGATCGTCGGCCCGATGATCGGCGGGGTTCTCGCTGTCTATGTGTATAAATGGTGCATCAGCCTCACGCTGATCGAACGGGTCAAGCTGCTGAAAAGCCGGCAGCCGCACCCGCAGATGCAAGGATTGGGCTATAGCCTGGAAAAGCTTCAGGCCGCACTCGATGAAGCCAAGCAGCACACCACGTCCGCATCGTAACCGCATCGGGTCGGGGGCCGGTCCGATGGCGGGGCCGGTCCCTGGTTCAGCAAGGAGGGAGCCATGAAAAAACTGATCAACGATCCCAATGCCGTGGTCGGCGAAGCGCTCGAGGGGATGGCGCTGGCGCATGAAGGAATGATCCTTGTGCATCGCGACCCCGATTTCATCACCCGCGCCGATGCGCCGGTGCGCGGCAAGGTGGCGCTGGTGTCGGGCGGCGGTTCCGGTCATGAACCGATGCACGGCGGCTTCGTCGGGCGGGGGATGCTGGATGCGGCATGCCCCGGCGCGGTGTTCACCAGCCCGACGCCGGATCAGATGGTCGCGGCGACGATGGCGGTGGATGGCGGCGCGGGCGTGCTGCACATCGTGAAAAACTATACCGGCGATGTGCTGAATTTCGAGATGGCGGCCGATCTGGCGCGCGAGGCGGGCATCGATGTTCATGCCGTGGTGATCGATGACGACGTCGCGGTGCAGGATAGTCTCTACACCGCCGGGCGGCGCGGCGTGGGGGCGACTATTCTTGCCGAAAAAATCTGCGGCGGGGCGGCCGAGGCGGGCATGAGACTGGCGCAGGTGGCGGAATTGTGCCGCTCGGTCAATGGCGCCGCGCGGTCGATGGGTCTGGCGCTGAGTGCCTGCACCGTGCCGCACGCGGGCACGCCGAGTTTCGCGCTCGGCGCGGATGAGATGGAATTCGGCATCGGCATTCACGGCGAGCCGGGGCGCCGGACCATCAAACTGGCGCCTGCCGACGAAATCGCGGCGATGCTGATGGAACCGATCCTGGCGGATCTGCCGTTCCGGCGCGGCGATGATATTCTATTGTTCGTCAATGGCATGGGCGGCACGCCGTTGATCGAGCTCTACATCATGGTTCGCGCCGCCCGGGCGATCGCGGTCAAGCATGGGTTGAGCGTGTCGCGGCATCTGGTCGGTTCCTATATCACCAGCCTCGAGATGGCCGGCGTGTCGATCACCGCGCTGCGGCTCGATGCGGCGATGCGCGGATACTGGGACGCGCCGGTGGTGACGCCCGCGCTGCGCTGGGGGGCGTGATGGCGCAGGACGTCGCCAGCCTCGCCGCGTGGCTGCGCCGGGCGGCTGGCCGGTACGCGGCGGCGCAGGCCGAGCTCAACGCGCTGGATCAGGCGATCGGCGATGGGGATCACGGTGCGAACCTCGCGCGCGGCTTCGCCAAGATCGTTGAAAAACTCGATGCCGCGCCGCCTGCCGATCCGGCGGCGCTGTTCAAACTGGCGGGCATGACCCTGATCGGCACGGTCGGCGGCGCGGCGGGACCGCTGTACGGCAGCTTCTTTCTCGATATGGCGAAGGCCGCCGGTGGCGCGGCGACGCTCGATGCGGCCGCCCTCGCCCGCTGCCTCGCCGCCGGTGTGGCCGGGGTCGCGGCGCGCGGCAAGGCGGTGCCGGGCGACAAGACGATGCTCGACGCGCTGATGCCCGCGATCGCGGCACTCGATGGCGGCGCCAGCCTGGCCGAGGCCGCCGCCGCCGCCCATGCGGGCGTTGCCGCCACCATCCCGATCGTGGCGCGCAAGGGGCGGGCGAGTTATCTGGGCGAACGGGCGATCGGCCATGCCGATCCGGGGGCGACCTCGGCGGCCATGCTGCTGGACGCGCTGGCGGTGGCTGAGACGCCGGCGTGATGGACGTGGTCGGGCTGGTTCTGGTCTCCCACAGTCGCGGCCTCGCCGTCGCGGTGGAAGCCCTGGTGCGTCAGATGACCGGTCCGGCCGCGCGCATCGCCCTTGCCGCCGGCGCCGGCGATGACCAGGCCGATCTCGGCACCGATGCGACCGCGATCGTCGCCGCGATCGAGGCGCTGGACAGTGACGCCGGCACGCTGGTGCTGATGGATATCGGCAGCGCGCTGTTGAGCGCCGAACTCGCGCTCGATCTGCTCGAACCCGGCGTGCGGTCCCGCGTGGCGCTGTGCGCGGCGCCGTTCGTCGAGGGCGCGCTGGCCGCCGGGGTTGCGGCAAGCGGCGGGGCGCCGCTCGCGCGGGTGCGGCGCGAGGCTGAGCAATCCCTCGCCGCGAAACAGGACCAACTCGGCGCGGTTCCGTTGCATGACATGAGGCGCGGGGAAACCGATGATCGGGATGGCGCGGCGATCGACAAGCCGATCGACAAGCTGGTGCCGGTCACCGATCCGGCCGGGCTGCATCTGCGGCCGGCGGCGGCGATCGCGCGCTACGCGCAAGGCCAGCCGCATATGATCCGGATTGGCGTGGCCGGGACCGGGCGGAGCGCCGATGCCGGGTCGTTGACCGGCCTGCTCGGCCTCGGCGCGCGGGAAGGGATGGCGCTGCGGATCACGACCTCATCGGCGGCGGCGGTCGATGCGATCGCCGGGATTCTCGC
>NZ_JBMFGY010000037.1:13570-28256 GCF_049977125.1 Acidiphilium sp.
TGCGGATCACGACCTCATCGGCGGCGGCGGTCGATGCGATCGCCGGGATTCTCGCCGCCTCCCACGCGCCCGCCGCGCCGCCAGCGATTGTCGCGCCCGCCGCGCCGCACCCGGTGTCGCCCGGCGTTGCGATCGGCCCGGCCACCGTGCTGGCCCCTGCCCTGCCCGTGCTGCCGGATCGGACCACCGATGCGCCGGATGAAGCGATCGCGGCACTCGACGCTGCGCTGGCGCGGGCGCGGGCACAGCCGGCCGGGGCGCATGACATTCTCGCCGCCCAGCACGCGTTGCTCGACGACCCCGCGCTGCGCGACGCGGCGGTGGCGCGGATCCGGCATGATCATGCCGACGCCGCGACCGCCTGGGCACGGACGATCGAAGCCGCCGCCGCCGCGATCGCGGCGCTGGATGATCCAACCCTGGCGGCGCGCGCGGCCGATCTGCGCGACGCGGCGACCCCGGTGCTGCTGGCCCTCGGCGTTGCCCCCGCTGCCGAACCGCCGCGCGGCGGGGCGATCCTGATCGTCGATGATCTGGCCGCCTCGCTCGCCGCGCGCCTCACGCGGGAGACCACGCCGGGCGTGATCGACCGCGCCGGCAGCGCGACCTCGCACGCCGCCATCCTGCTGCGGGCCGCTGGGATTCCCTATGTGGTCGGCGCCGGCGCGCTCGCGGTCACCGAGGGGATGAGGCTCGCGTTCGACGGCGCCACCGGCACGATCTGGCGTGATCCGGATGCCGCGACTCTGGCGCGGCTGGAAGCGCAGGCCGCCGAAGAGGCGCGCCGCGCCGCGCTGCCCTCGGGCGGTACGCTGATCCTGGCCGATGGCAGCACGCTGGAGTTCTGGGCCAATGTCGCGACGGTCGATCAGGCCGCGGCGGCACGGCGGCAGAACGCCGTCGGGATCGGGTTGTTGCGCACCGAGTTTCTGTTTTTCGATCGCGCCACCGCGCCGGGGGAGGAAGAACAGGCCGATCTGCTGCGCGCGATCATCGCCCCGATGCAAGGCCGCCCGGTGGTGATCCGTGCGCTCGATGCCGGGGCGGACAAGCCGCTGGCGTTCCTGCCGCTCGGCGCGGAGCCGAACCCGGCGCTCGGGCGACGCGGGTTGCGCGCGCTGCTCGCCCATGCCGACCTGTTCGAAACCCAGTTGCGCGCCATGCTGATCGCCGGTTGCGATCACGACCTTCGCATCATGCTGCCGATGGTGACCAACCCAGCGGAATTCGCGGCGGCGCGCGTGCGGCTCGAGGCCGCGCACGCGGCCTTGCTGCGGGCGGGACAACGTCACGCCTGGCCGGTGCCGCTCGGCATCATGATCGAGGTGCCGGCGGCGGCGCTGTGCATCGAGACCTTCGCCGAGGCGGATTTCGCCTCGATCGGCACCAACGACCTGACCCAGTACACGCTCGCCGCCGATCGGGTGAACCCTGACCTCGCAGCACTCGGCGATGCGTCGCATCAGGCCGTGCTTGGCTTGTGCGCGCGGATCGCCGCCCACGCCACGATGCCGGTTTCGGTCTGCGGCGAGGCCGCGGGCGATCCGCGCATCGCGCCGGGCCTGATCGGCGCCGGGTTGCGGCGATTATCGATGGCGCCGGCCGCGTTCGGCGCGGTCCGCGCCGCGATGACGAGCCGACCCGGGGTTTAAGCGGGGGGGTGAGCGGGATTATGCCCGGTTCAGCCGCGCCGTCCGGGACGGGTGAACGCCATGGTGCCATCGGCGAGCCGGCCCCAGCGCAGCATTGCCAGATCGCGCACGTAGTTCTGATGGAGACGCCAGGGTTTTTTCGAGCCCTGGCGCGGAAACGCGCCGATGGCGCGTTGCACGTAGCCGGAGGTGAAATCCAGGAACGGCGCTTCGGTGACCGAGGGATCGTTGCGCCGTGGCGTGCATTGCGTGGCGCCCTGCCGCTTCATGGCGTTCAGCAACCGGCAGACATAGACGGCGGTGAGATCGGATTTCAGCGTCCAGGAGGCGTTGGTATAACCGAACGAGGCCGCGAAATTCGGCACATCGCTGAACATCATGCCTTTATAACAGAGGGTTTTTGCAAAATCGACGATGCTGCCGTCAACCCGGACGCGAAGCCCGCCCAGGAGTTTCAATTGCAACCCGGTCGCGGTGACGATGATATCCGCCGCGATCTCACCGCCTGAGCGCAGGCGGATGCCGGTTGGGGTGAAACGCTCGATCTGGTCGGTCACGATCGAGGCGGCGCCCGATTTCAGCGCCGCGAACAGATCGCCGTCCGGCACCAGGCACAATCGTTGATCCCACGGCTTGTAGCGTGGCGTGAAATGGGTGGCGACATCGTAATCCGGCCCGAGCGCCTGCTGCGCCAGAGCGATGATACCGTCCTTGACGCGTTGGGGTCTGCGGCGCGCCAGATTGTAGAAAAACAATCCGAGCAGGATGTTGCGCCAGCGGGTGATCCGATAGGCGAGCGCCGGTGGCAATCGCGCGCGGAGGCGGTTGGCGAAGGCATCTTCCGCCGGGCGGGCAACGATATACGTGGGCGAACGCTGCAGCATCGTGACATGGGCGGCGGTTTTGGCCAGTTCAGGCACCAGGGTCACCGCGGTCGCGCCGCTGCCGATCACCACGATGCGCCTGGCGGCATAATCCAGATCGGCCGGCCATGATTGCGGATGGATGATGCGACCGGCGAAACGCTCCGCCTCGGGAAACGCCGGCATGTGCCCCGTATCGTAATCGTAATAGCCGCTGCACATGAACAGAAAATTACACGTGAAGGCGATTTGGTCCTCATCGGCACCCTGCGTCGCCGTCACCGTCCAGACCGAGCGCGCCGAATCCCACGCCGCCTCGGTCACGCGATGGCCGAATTTGATGTGCCGATCGACGCCGAACGCCGCCGCCGTGTCGCGAACGTAATCGAGGATCAGCGATCCGGGCGCGATCGCCTTTGACTCTGTCCACGGCCGGAACGAATAGCCCAGCGTGTACATATCGGAATCGGAGCGGATGCCGGGATAGCGGAACAAATCCCAGGTGCCGCCGATCGCCTCCCTGGATTCCAGGATGACGTAGCTGCGATCGGGACAATCGCGCGTCAGATGACAGGCCGCGCCGATGCCGGACAGGCCGGCCCCGACCACGACGACATCGAAATGCCGCGCCGCCGGCATGGCGTTCACCCCGCCGCGCGGAACGCGGCAACCGCTTCCGCGGCACCTTGGGCGATGAAGCGGGCATCCGATCCGACCGTGACCAGATCGAACCCCTTGGCCACCATCATTTTCGCATAACCGGCCGACCCGGTGTGGATGGCGGCGCGTTTGCCGTGATGTTTGGCGCGTGCGAGAATATGCTCGATCGCCTCCATCATGGTCGGGTGGGTCGGGTCGAATTGCGGCGCCATGCCGAGCGTCAAGGCCAGATCGTTCGGCCCGATATAGACCGCATCGATCCCCGGCACCGCCAGAATATCATCGAGCACGGCGACCGCCTGTCTGGTCTCGATCATCGCGAAGCCGGTGACCAGGTCGTTCGCCTGTGTGGCGTAATCGCCACCATGCACGAGGCTCGCGCGGATCGGCCCGTAACTCCGCCCGCCCCGCGGCGCGTAGCGCAGCGCATTGGCGAACAGTTTGGCGTCGTCGACCGAGTTGATCATCGGGCAGATCACGCCGAGCGCGCCGGCATCGAGCGATTTCATGATGATGCCGGGATCGACCCAGGGGACCCGCACGATCGGCACCACGTTGGTCGTGCTGATCGCCGTCAGCATCCGCACCGCGGCGCCATAATCGACCACGCCATGCTGGAGATCGACCGTCAGACTGTCCCAGCCCTGACGCGCCATGATCTCGCTGGCGAAACCATCGGGGATCGCGAGCCAGCCGTTCAGCGCGGCGCGATGATCCGCCCAGATTGATGCAAGCGACATGATCAACCCCTATCGCATGGTCGGCATCGCGAATTCCGCTCCGGCGCGAATGCCGGTCGGCCAGCGCGACGTCATGGTTTTCAGCTTGGTATAGAAATGTACCCCCTCATGCCCGTGCATGCCGTGATCGCCGAAGCTCGAGCGTTTCCATCCGCCGAACGAATGAAACGCCATCGGCACCGGAATCGGCACGTTGATGCCGACCATGCCAACCTCGATCTGATCGGCGAAGCTGCGCGCGGCATCACCATCGCGCGTGAAAATCGAGGTGCCGTTGCCGAACTCATGCGCGTTGATGATCGCCACCGCATCATCGAAACTCTTCTCCCGCACCACCGAGAGCACCGGGCCGAAAATTTCCTCGGCATGAATGCGCATACCCGGCCGCACATGATCGAACAGGGTCGGCCCGACGAAATATCCGCCCTCATGCCCCTGTAATTTCAGACCCCGGCCATCGACCACCAAGCTGGCCCCTTCGGCCACGCCGAGATCGATATAGGACAACACCCTTTCCTGATGCTGTTTCGAGACCAGCGGCCCCATCTCCGCCTCGTGATCGATCCCCGGCCCGATTTTGAGCGCGCGCGCCCCCTTGGCCAGCCGATCCACCAGCGCATCGGCGATGTCCCCGACCGCGACCGCGACCGAGATCGCCATGCAGCGCTCGCCGGCCGAGCCATAGGCCGCGCCCATCAGCGCATCGACGGTCTGATCCAGATCGGCATCCGGCATCACCACCATGTGGTTCTTCGCCCCGCCGAGCGCCTGCACCCGCTTGCCATGCGCCGAAGCCGTGGTGAAGATATGCTCGGCGATCGGCGTCGACCCCACAAAACTGATCGCGGCGATCCGCCGGTCGGTCAGCAGCGCATCCACCACATCCCGATCGCCATTGACCACGCTGAACACGCCGCCCGGCAGGCCGGCTTCCTTCAGCAGTTCGGCCAGGCGTAGCGCGGCGGAGGGCACTTTTTCCGATACTTTCAGAATGAAGCAATTGCCGCACGCGATCGCGACCGGGAACATCCACAGCGGCACCATCGCCGGAAAATTGAACGGCGTAATCCCCGCCACCACGCCGAGCGGCGCGCGGATTGTGTAGCTGTCGACATTGGTGCCGACATTGCGCGAATACTCGCCCTTCAGCGCATCCGGAATCCCGCAGGCGAATTCCACCACCTCCATGCCGCGCACCACCTCGCCCGCCGCATCCGACAGCACCTTGCCGTGCTCGCTGGTGATCAGCGCCGCCAGCTCGTCCTTATGGGTCTCGATCAATTCCTTGAACTTGAACATCACCCGCGCGCGGCGCAGCGGCGGTGTCGCCGCCCAGGCCGGAAACGCCGCGACGGCACTGGCGATCGCGCGCTCGATCTCGGCGGGCGTGGCGACGTTGACCACGCCGGTCTGCACCCCCAGCGCCGGATCGAACACCGGCAGATGCCGGCTTCCCGCGCCGTCGATATGCTGATTGTCGATGAAATGACCGCGTGATTTCATGGCGTAACCCCGTTATTTTTCCCTCCGCATATTGTCGCCGCCACCGCCGCAGGGCAACCCCCGCGCGGGCGCGCTTGCGTTGCGCGCGACGCCCCAGCCGCCTTGACGTCGTGCTGGCGCGTGCCAATCGTAGAACGCGACCACATGGCGCGTGACGCGCCGGCCCAGCACGGAGGTACCGCATGACCCATCATCCCGCTTTTGCCGCCGGCCGCGGCGCTGTCATCACGGGCGGCGCCAGCGGCATCGGCCTCGCCGCCGCGCAATATTGCGCGGCACGTGGCATGAACCTCATGCTCGCGGATATCGACCAACCCGCTCTCGCGCGCGCGCGTGACGCCGTTCGCGCGGCCGCCCCGGAAATCACGGTCGAGATCATGACCACCGATGTCGCCGATCGCGCCGCGGTGCAGAGGTTGCATGATGCGGCGGTGGCGGCGTTCGGCACGATCGGCGTGGTGATGAATAATGCCGGCATCGAGGGCGGCGGCGGGCTGTTTGCCGATCCGGCGCGCTGGCGCGCCATCATCGACACCAATTTATGGGGCGTGATCAACGGCGTGCAGATTTTCACCCCCACCCTGATCGCGCAGAACCGCCCCGCGCTGATCATCAACACCGGCTCGAAACAGGGCATCACCATGCCGCCGGGCGATACCGCCTATAATGTGTCGAAAGCCGGCATCAAGGCGGTGACCGAAGCCCTCGCCCATGAGCTGCGGGAACGGCAATCGAGCGTCACCGCGCATCTGCTGATCCCCGGCTTCACCTTCACCGGCTTCACCCGCAAGCGCGTCGCAACCAGGCCGGCGGCGGCCTGGACCGCCGAACAGGTGATCGATTTCATGGCCGAACGCCTGACGCAGGGCGATTTCTACATCCTCTGCCCTGACAACGATGTCACCCGCGCGCTCGACAACAAGCGCATCGCCTGGGCGGCCGGTGACATCATCCATAATCGCCCGGCGCTGTCGCGCTGGGACAAGGCGTATGAGGCCGCGTTCGCTTCGTTCATCGCAGCGCCCTGACCGGCCTGAGGGGCCGGTCGATTCTGCTTTGCCGCACCATCGATTTCTTCTATGGATGACCCAACAACTTCCGGATCAAACGGAAAGAGGGGGATCGTCATGGTATATCAAACGATCGCGCGGCGCGTGGCGGGGGTTGCCCTCGTGTCGCTGCTGCTGAGCGGGGCGGCATCGGCCAACCCCTCGATGCTCGGGGATTTCAATTTCAATCACCCGATTTTCATCCATGCCCACCCGTTCGCGCGGCTTCGTCTGGTGATCCAGGTCAGCGAGGCCAATCCCGCCCGCTGGGTTCTGGCCCTGAACAGCGCGCAGAATGTGTTGGATTACCTGGGCGCGCAACGGGTGCAGATCGTGATCGTCGCCTACGGCCCCGGTCTTCTGATGTTGCTGGCGCATTCGCCGGACGCCAAGCGGATTTCATCGATGAACGATGAAGGCATCGAGTTCGATGCCTGCCACAACACCATGGAGGGGATGTTCCACGCCACCGGCCACATGCCGGTGCTGCTGCCTCAGGCGGTCATCGTGCCGGCCGGCGTGGTGCGGATCATGCAGCTCGAATCCCACGGATTCAATTACATCAAACCCTGACGCCCATCGCCGTCAACGCCGCGCGGAAAAAATCGCGCCCGCCGAAATTGCCCGATTTCAGCGCGAACAGCATCGCCTCGCCGCCGAGACGGCGCAGCAGCGGCACGCCCGGCGCGATTTCGGCGCCGATCGCCAGCGCGCTGATGCCCAGCCGATCGATCACGGCGCCCGCGGTTTCGCCGCCGGCAACGATCAGGCGCCGCACCCCATGCGCCACCAGCACCGCCGAAAGCTCCGCCAGCGCCGCCTCGATCCGCACGCCGACCTGCCGCCCCTGCGCCGATTGCAGCCGCGCGACCGCGTCAGGCGTCGCGCTGCTCGCCAGGAGCACCGGGCGGTCGCGCAGATGTTCGCCCGCCCAGGCGACGGCATCGGCGAGTTCGGCGCCGCCGGTCAACAATCGATCGATGTCGAGCCGCCGCGTCGGGATGATGCCCTGTGCCGCGTCGATCTGCTCCAGAGTGGCCGGCGCGCAACTTCCCGCGATGATCGCCACCGCGCCACCCACGGCGGGAAACGGCGGCGGCGGGCTGATCTTTCCGTCGCCGATCGCCGCGCGCGCGAGGCCAAGACCCAGTCCGGATGCCCCGGTCGAGAGCGGCAGCGCGAACGCGGCCTGTCCCAGCGCCACCAGATGCCGCTCCGCCACGGCATCGATAATCGCCGCGCCGCACCCCTGCCCCGCCAGTTCGCCCAGACGCGCCGCGATCGCCGCCGCCCCGCGCTCGACGATATCGAGCGCAACCAGCCCGACCCCGCGTGACGACTGCCGTGCCAGCACCCGCACCAGATCGGCGTCATGCATCGGGTTGAGCGGATGATCCTTCAGCGGACTCTCATGCAGCGGCCGCGACCCTACGAACAGATGACCCTGAAACACCGTGCGCCCGGTTTCGGGAAACGCCGGCGTGACCGGCACGATCGCAACCCCCGCTGCTGTCGCCCCCGCCGCAGCCGCGAGCGCCTCGGTCACCGGCCCGATATTGCCGGCATCGGTGGAATCGAAGGTCGAGCAGATCTTGAACATCACATGCGCGGCACCGGCCCGGCGCAGCCAGTTCTGTGCCGCCCGCGCGCGCGCCACCGCCTCGCCGGCGGGTGCCGCGCGCGTTTTCAGCGCAATCACGACCGCATCGATCCCGTCCAATGCCAGAGCCTCCGCCGGCACGCCGATGGTCTGGATCGTGCGCAACCCTTCTCTGGTCAGGGTGTTGGCAAGATCGGACGCCCCGGTGTAATCATCGGCAACGCAGCCTAGCAGCAAGGTCACCGCCGGTATCCGGCGAACCAGTCCAGACCATCGACCGTGACACCGCGCGGGCGATACTCGCAGCCGACGATGCCGGCATATCCCAACCGATCCAGCTCATCGAACAGGAACTTGTAATTCACCTCCTCGCCGTCGGGTTCGTGGCGCGAGGGCACGCTGGCGACCTGGACATGCCCGGTCATCCGTATGTCGCGCCGCAGCCGTGTCACGAGGTCGCCATGCATGATCTGGCAATGATAGAGATCGAATTGCAGCCGCACATTGCCGATCCCGAGTGCGGTGATCAGCGCCACCGCGGCGTCCAGATCATCCAGGAAATACCCCTTCATATCCCGCGCATTGATCGGTTCCAGCAACAGATCGATCCCGAACTCGCCGAGGGTTTCGCCAGTCCGCGTCACCGCGTCACGGTAGCGCGCCAGCGCCGCCGGATCGGTGCGATCGCCAAGTCCGGCCATCAGATGCAGCCGCGTGACGCCGGTTGCCGCGGCATAATCGAGCGCCCGCGCGGTGCCCGCGACCAGCTCATCGATCCGCCCCGGCAGGCAGGCGAGGCCCCGTTCGCCCGCTGCCCAATCCCCCGGCGGCAGGTTGAACATCGCCTGGGTCAGCCCGTGCCGCGCCAGCTGCGCGCCGATCACTTCGGGCGGATAGGCATAGGGAAACAGGAATTCCACCGCGTCGAACCCGGCATCGGCGGCGGCGGCGAAGCGGTCGAGAAATTCAAATTCAGTGAACATCATGGTCAGATTGGCGGCAAATCGGGGCATCTCGGTTCCAGTCAAACAAAGGTTCAATTATGTGCTGGCGCGCGGTTCGAGCGTGAAGCCGACATCGATCCGCAGCCGCTGCGACAGATCGCCGTTGATCCGGGCCAGCAGCATCGCGCCCGCCCGCTGGCCGATCGCCCGTCGCGGCGAGGTGATCGTGGTCAATCCCGGCGTCATCAGCCCGCTCACCGGCAAGCCGTTGAACCCGGCGATCGCCACCCGGTCCGGCACCGCGATGCCGTCACGCCGGGCCCGCAGCATCGCCCCCACCGCCATTTCATCATTGGCGAAGAACAGCGCTTCGATCCGCGGTTGCGCCGCCAGCACCTCAGGCAGGGCGCACCAGCCGACCTCCTGGTCCGAATCATTCGCCGCCTCGCACGACAGCGTCTCGAACAAGGTTACCGTCGTATCGCCTGCGGCGATGCAGTGGCGGTTCATCCCGTCATAGCGTTGCCGCGCCCGGTAATCATCGCGCATCCGCGCCCCGACGAAACCGAGCCGCCGATAGCCGCACGCGCGCAGATGCGCCGCCATCGCCGCCCCGGCCCGGACATGCGACAGGCCGACATTCATGTCGATGCAGCGCGGGCCGTATTCCATGAACTCGACCACCGGCACCGCCGCCGTCTTCAACAGTTCCACCGTGCGCGGCAGGTGGCGCAACCCGGCGAGCAGCACCCCCGGCGGCGCCCATCCCAATAATGTCGCGACCAGCGCGGCTTCGCGCGCCAGATCGTAATCGGTGCTCCCCAGCAACATCTGGTAGCCCGCAGCCTCGACCGTTTCCTGAATGCCCGCGATCACCTCGACGAACACGACATTCGACAGGCTGGGCACGATCACCGGCACCACCCGGGTCCGCGCCGAGGCCAACGCCCCCGCCATCCGGTTCGGCACATAGCCCAGTGCCGCGACCGCGGCGCCAATACGTTCGCGCAGGGCCTCGGAGACAGTGTCAGGCGTATTCAGCGCCCGCGACACCGTGATCGGCGCCACCCCCGCGGCCGTCGCGACGTCGCTCAGCGTCACCGCGCCGTGCCCCGCGCGCCGGGATTGCTTCGGGCGCACCGCTGGGGACCGCCTCTTCATGGTCGGGACTCACTCCGGATCGCGTCGCCTCGATCGGCAACGCTCAATCTGGCGGTGTATCGCGACATTTGGCGATCCGTGCAAGGTGATAGCGCTATCAGCCGGCGATTGCCCGATGGCGCGCAACCCCCTATGGTCATGTGTGGAACCCATGACGTGATCATCATTGCATCCGGCTTGCCCTTGAGTCCCTATTCTCGTGACGGCGGTCCTTGGGTCCGATGACCGAGGCGGCATTGCGCGACTCGATCTGCCGGTTCGGTCGTTCGCTGTTCGAGCGCGGTCTCACGCCGGGTGCTTCCGGCAACATCAGCGTCCGCCTCGATGATGGCGGCTGGCTCTGCACGCCGACCGACGCCTCGCTCGGCTGGCTCGATCCGGCCCGCATCGCCCGCCTCGATCGCAACCGCGTTCTGCTCAGCGGTGACAAGCCGACCAAGGAAATTCCGCTGCACGACGCGCTTTACGATACACGGCCCGATGCCGGCGCGGTGGTTCATCTCCACTCCACCCACGCCGTCGCGCTCTCCACCCTGCCCGATCTCGATCCCACCGAGGTTCTCCCGCCGATCACGCCCTATATTGTGATGCGGGTGGGTAAACTCGCGCTCATTCCCTATCACATGCCGGGCGACCCCGCCGTGGGCGAGGCCATCCGCGGTCTCGCGGGTAAGCACAGCGCGGTGTTGCTGGCCAATCACGGTCCGGTGGTGGCCGGCCGATCGCTCGATGCCGCCGTCTTCGCGATCGAGGAACTCGAAGAAACCGCCAAGCTCGCCCTTCTCCTGCGCAACCTCAACCCGCGCCTGCTCACGCCGGATCAGGTCGCGGCGCTGGTCCGGCGGTTCACTCCGTGAGCGCGCGGTCCGCCGCCCGCTGCCGCACCGCCTGCACCAGAGGGCCGGTTTCATCATAGGCATGGCACGAATTGAGCAAAGCGGCCGGAATCTCCCACCTGTCCTCGGTCACGCGCCCGGCTCGCGCCGCTTGATGCGCCCGCATGCTGAACATCGTCTGGATCGCCACCGTCGCGACCTGCTGCAACAATTCCCGCAGATGGGTGCAACCCTGGGTGCCACCCACCCGCTCCATCGCGCCCTTGAGGAAGCCACGGCCGATCGTCAGCCCCTCCAGCCGCGCGAAATTGGGCGCCACGCCGGGGCAGATCGCATGGGGCGTCGAATCCATCGCGGCCTCCGCCGCGCGCACCGTCATTTCCTGATCGATCGTCAGGCGCAGCCACATCCCGTGCAATGCCTCGCCGGCATTGATCCGGCCGCGATCATGATTGGCGAAACTGTAGGTCTTGGTGTCGGTCATGTGCGCCTCGATATCGAGCAGCCCATCGGCGCGCAGATACCCGCGGATATCGATGTCGCGCAGATGCAGCAACTCACGGGAACTGGCATGGCTCAGGGGCATCGGACCGTCTTTCACTGTGGATACCGCTTACGGTAAGGCAGCGCGCCGCCCGGTGCAAACCCGGCGGCCCGTCCATGCATGTCAGCATTGCTGTAGCAAATCGCGCGCGGGCCATTGCCGCCCTGCGACGGACCGACAATGATCATCTGCTTGAAACGAGGCTGCATGGAATATACCCACAAGCAACGGCTACAGGTTATTTTCGGCATCATCCTGTGCATGCTGCTCGCCGCGATCGATCAGACGGTCGTGATCCCGGCGGTGCCCGCCATCGGGGCCGATCTCCATGGATTTT
Source organism: Acidiphilium sp. (assembly GCF_049977125.1). NCBI lineage: Bacteria > Pseudomonadati > Pseudomonadota > Alphaproteobacteria > Acetobacterales > Acidocellaceae > Acidiphilium > Acidiphilium sp. The sequence continues at coordinate 25,460 of NZ_JBMFGY010000037.1, forward strand.
CCCACCTCTCCTGGGTCGTGACCGCCTATCTGCTCACCTCGACCGCGACGACGCCGCTGTATGGCCGCCTGTCGGATCAGTTCGGTCGCAAGAATACGCTGATCCCCTCGATCATCCTGTTCGTCGCCGCCTCCTGCCTCTGCGCCGCGTCACAAACCCTGCCCGAACTGGTCGGCGCCCGCGCGCTGCAAGGGATCGGCGGTGGCGGATTGTTTGCCATATCGCAGGCGGCTATCGCCGATGTCGTCTCGCCACGCGAGCGTGGCAAATATCAGGGCTGGCTGGCCGGGACCTGGGGCGTGGCCTCGACCGCCGGTCCGGTGGTCGGTGGCTGGGTCACCGATCATCTGACGTGGCGCTGGATTTTCTGGTTCAACCTGCCGCTCGGCATCGCCGCCCTCATTCTGAGTCAGATCGGGCTGCGTCAGCTCCGTCAGGTCACTCGCGGCGGCAGGATCGATTTCGCCGGCGCCGGGCTGCTCACCCTTGCGGTCACCGCCTTCCTGCTCGGCCTGTCCTGGGGAGGGCACAGCTACGCGTGGACCTCATCGCACGTGGTCGGCAGTTTCGCGGCCGGTTTTGTCCTGATCGCCGCGCTCTGGGCCTGGGAACAGCGGGCCTCGACCCCGTTGCTGCCGATTCGCCTGTTCGCCAACGGTTCGTTCAACCGGCTTGTCGTGGTCGGTTTTCTGACCGCCCTGATCATGTTCGCCGCGATCTTCTCGCTGCCGCTGTTCTTTCAGCTCGTCTTCCACGCCAACGCCGCGCAATCGGGCTGGGAGATCATGCCGTTTCTGGTCGCAAGCACGATCGGCGCCTACACCGCCGGTCAGTTGGCGCGGCGGCTTGGGCGGACCCGGGGGTTGATGCTGATCGGCCTCGGCGCCACCACGATCGGCTTCCTGCTGCTCGGCTGCCTGCCCGATACGCTGCCGCTGCCGGTGATCGTCACGGTCTGTTTTGCGGTGGGGGTCGGGCTTGGGTTCATTCTGCCCTCGACCCTGGTCGCGGTGCAGAACAGCGCGCCGCGTGCCGACATCGGGGCGGCGACCGCGACACTCCTTTTATTGCGCGCGATGGGCGGGGCGTTCGGCGCCACCCTGGCCGGGACCATCCTGACCATGCGGCTCGGCAACGCGATCGACCAGCTCGGCAATGCGCACCATACGCTGTCGGACAACCCGGCCCTGCCGGCGGCGTTTCACATCACGTTCCTTGCGGTCGCCGGGTTTGCGGCACTCGGCCTGCTGATCGGGCTGAAAGTCGAGGATGTGGCGCTGCGCGAGACCATCGACTCCGAGCCTGAGCCGATCGGTCACTGACCGATGCCACATTGACGGACGACGCTTTGCGCGTTTGTTTAGCGCATGGTCCTGCCGATCGGCGCCCGCACCAATATCGACGAGGAAGTCAGCCGGCTGAAACGGGGCATCGCGCGCACCCTGGTCTATGCCGGGTTGGCCGATGTGCTGCTGCTGTGGGGGGGGATTCTGCTGATCAACGACGCGGTGATCGTGCTTGCGCCGCGTCTCGCGATCATGACGCTGGCGTTCGGCGTCGCCGGGCTGTTCGGCACCTGGGCGATCAGCCGGTTTCGCGCCCGCTCGCCGGCCCATGCCGACCATGCGCGCAAGCTGTTCTGGTGCTTCGCCGCTTTTTTCGGCTGGATCGTGCTGTGGCAGATCATGGGCATCCCGGCGCCGCTCAGCCGCTTGACCCTCGCGCAGCAGAACGCGGATGTTCTGTTTCAGATCACGTTCATCCTGCTGGGGATTTTGCTGCTCGGCATCTGGGTCGGGTGGGAACTCATCGCGCTCGGTCTGCTGGTGCCGGCGATCGTGATCGGGGATGCGCTGCTGGCGCCGGCGCGGCTGTTCACCGGCACCGCCATTCTGATCGCCGGGCTTGGACTGCTCGCCGCCGGCCTGTGGATGCGGGTCTCGGCCCGGGACATCCGGGCCGATCCGCTGGCGGTGACCCGGTGATGGCGGGGGTGCTCAGTACATGTGCTGGCCGCCGTTGATCGACAGGGTCGATCCGGTGATGAAATCGGCATCGTCGGCGGTGAGGAAGACGACGCCGCGGGCGATGTCGTCGGCGTGGCCGAGGCGGCCGACCGGGATTCGGGCGACGATTTTTTCCAGCACATCCGGGGGCACCGCGCGCACCATCTCGGTATCGACATAGCCGGGCGCGACCGCGTTGACGGTGATGTTGTAGCGTGCGCCCTCCTGCGCCAGCGCCTTGGTGAAGCCGTGGATGCCCGATTTGGCGGCGGCGTAGTTGACCTGGCCATACTGGCCGGCCTGACCGTTGATCGACCCGATATTCACCACGCGGCCGAATTTTTTCGCCTTCATCCCCTCGAAAGTCAGTTTGCACAGGTTGAAGCAGGAGCCGAGGTTGGTGTCGATCACGGCGTCCCACATGTCGCGGGTCATGCGCGACATGGTGCCGTCGCGGGTGATGCCGGCGTTGTTGACCAGAATCTCGATCGGGCCGAGGCGATTGGTGATGGCGGCGACCGCTTCGGTGCAGGCGTGAAAATCGCCGGCGTCGAATTTGATCGTCTCGATGCCGTGCGCCGCGGTGAAATTCTCGGCGGCGGTCTGATTGCCGGCATAGCTGGCGATCACGGTGCGACCGGCCGCCTTGAGCGCGACACTGATCGCCTCGCCGATGCCGCGGGTTCCCCCGGTGACGAGCGCAATTCTGGTCATTTCAATCCTCCCTTTTTATGGCAACTTGAGGCAGTTTGAACCCGAACGGCGGCGGATGTCCATGACCGAAATCAAGT
>NZ_JBMFGY010000038.1:0-27828 GCF_049977125.1 Acidiphilium sp.
TTGCCGCAGGAGAGCCGCCATCGAACCCACCATCACCCTGATCCTCGGCGGCGCCCGCTGCGGCAAAAGCCGCCATGCCGAAGCCCTGCTCACCGCCCACCCCGCGCCCTGGCATTATATCGCCACCGCCCAGGCGTTCGACGATGAAATGCGCGACCGCATCGCCCGCCACCGCGCCCGCCGCGACGCCGGCTGGCACACGATCGAGGCGCCGCTCGATCTCGCCACCCCGCTCACCGCCAACCCCGCCACCCCGGTCCTGATCGACTGCCTCACCCTCTGGCTGACCAACCTCCTCCTCGCCGGCGCCGACCTCGCCACCGCCACCGCCACGCTTGCGGCCGCCCTGCGCGCCCGCACCGCGCCGAGCATCCTGGTCGGCAGCGAAGTCGGTCTCGGCATCGTGCCGGACAACGCCCTCGCCCGCCGCTTCCGCGACGAGGCCGGGCTGCTGCATCAACACCTCGCCGCCCAGGCCGACCGCGTGATCCTGATGGTCGCCGGCCTGCCGCTCACCGTGAAATGACCCCGCCCCCATGACCGATCCAACCCCCGATCCAACCCCTGGGCCAACCCCTGGGCCAACCCCTGGGCTAACCCCTGGGCCAACCCCCGATGACGACTCGCGCCACCGCGCGAAAATGGCCAAACGCAAAGCGGTCCAGGATGCCGAGGTGGCGGCAAAAACCATCGAAAAAGGCCTGCTGATCGTCAACACCGGCCCTGGCAAGGGCAAATCCACCGCCGCCTTCGGCCTCGCGCTCCGCATGCTCGGCTACGGCCGGCGTGTCGCGTTGGTGCAGTTCATCAAGGGCGCCTGGGCCACCGGCGAGCGCAACGCCCTCGCCCGATTCGACGATCTGATCGAGGTTCACACCATGGGCGAGGGCTTCACCTGGGAAACCCAGGACAAAGCGCGCGACATCGCCGCCTGCCAGCGCGCCTGGACCACCGCGCAAGCGCTTCTCACCCGCACCGATCTATCGCTGCTGATCCTCGATGAGCTCAACATCGCGCTGCGCTACGATTACCTGCCGCTCGAACCGGTGCTCGCGGCGATCGCCGCCCGCCCGCCCGCGATGCATGTTCTCATTACCGGCCGCAACGCCAAACCCGCCCTGATCGCGGCCGCCGATCTGGTCACCGAAATGATCGCGACCAAACATCATTTCGCCGCCGGGGTGAAGGCGCAGCAGGGCATCGAATTCTGATGATCCGCAAGCCATGACGCGCGCATTGATGTTCCAGGGCACCGGCTCCAGCGTCGGCAAATCCACCCTGGTCGCCGGCATCGCCCGCGCGCTGGCCAACCGCGGCCTGCGCGTGCGGCCGTTCAAGCCGCAGAACATGTCGAACAACGCCGCCGTGACACCGGATGGCGGCGAAATCGGCCGCGCCCAGGCGCTCCAGGCCCGCGCCTGCCGCGTCGCCCCCAGCGTGGACATGAACCCGATTCTACTGAAACCGCAGAGCGACATCGGCGCGCAGATCATCGTGCAGGGAAGCGTCTTCGGCAGCGCCAAGGCGCGCGACTATCAATCGATCAAGCCGCAGCTGATGCCCTACGTGCTCGAAAGCTTCGCCCGCCTTCAGGCGCAGGCCGACATCGTCCTGGTCGAAGGCGCCGGCAGCGCCTCGGAAATCAACCTCCGCGCCAACGACATCGCGAACATGGGCTTCGCCCGCGCGACCGGCACGCCGGTGATCCTGATCGGCGACATCGATCGCGGCGGCGTCATCGCGAGCCTGGTCGGCACCAAAACCGTGCTCGACCCCGCCGACGCCGCCCTGATCGGCGGCTTCATCGTCAACCGCATGCGCGGCGATGCCAGCCTGTTCGATGCCGGCATGGCCGCCATCGCCGCCCACACCGGCTGGCGCGCCCTCGGCCTCGTGCCGCATCTCGAGGCGCTGCGATCCCTGCCCGCCGAAGACGCCGCCGATCTCGCCACCCACGCCCCCGACCGCCGATCGGATGCGCCGCTGAAAATCGCCGTGCCGCTGCTGCCCTATATCGCGAATTTCGACGATCTCGATCCGCTGCGCGCCGAACCCGCCGTCGATCTGCGCTTCATCGCACGCGGCACCCCGCTGCCCACCGACGCCACGCTGATCATCCTGCCCGGCTCGAAAGCCACCATCGCCGATCTCGCCGTTCTGCGCAGTGAAGGCTGGGACATCGACATCCTGTCCCACCACCGCCACGGCGGCGCCGTGCTCGGCCTGTGCGGCGGCTATCAGATGCTCGGCCGCGCCATCGCCGATCCCACCGGTCTCGAAGGTCCGCCCGGCGCCGCCGCCGGCCTCGGTCTGCTCGACATCGAAACCGTCCTGATCGGCGACAAGCGCCTGACCGCGACCTCCGGCCACCTGCTCGCCGATGGCGCGGCTTTCACCGGCTTTGAGATGCACATCGGCCGCACCACCGGCCCTGCCACCGCCGATCCGCTCCTGCGCCTCGCCGACGGCCGCATGGATGGCGCGCACGCACCCGATCGCCGGGTGATCGGCACCTATATCCACGGCATCTTCACCGCCGATGCCGCCCGCGCCAGCCTGCTCCACCGGTTCGGCGCCACCGCCGCGCCGCGCGAGCTCGATCGCGAAATCGACGCCACACTCGATTCCCTGGCCGCCCATCTGGAACGCCATCTCGCGATCGACACCCTGCTCACCCTGCCACGATGACCGCCGCCAGCAGCCAGGCCACGCCGATCTGCAACCACGCCGCCCGATGATACAGCCGCAGGGCACGGCGAATATCGGCCACGGTCGCCTCCGCCCTTCCATCGCCCATCCAGGCATCCTCGACCAGGGCAGCGCCATAAACGCGCGGGCCGGCGAGTCGCAGCCCCAGCGCGCCGGCCATCGCCGCCTCCGGCCAACCCGCGTTCGGCGAGCGGTGCTTGCCCGCGTCCCGCCGCACTGTGGCCAGCGCCGCGCGCGCGCTGGCGCCGGGTTGCAGCGCCGCCGCCAGAATGATCCATCCCGCCGCGAGGCGCGACGCCGGCAGGTTGATCACATCGTCGAACCGCGCCGCCGCCCAGCCGAACATGGCGTGGCGCGGCGTCAGATGGCCGATCATGCTGTCCGCCGTATTGACCGCCTTGTACGCGGCGATCCCCGGCAACCCGAGCAGCGCGCACCACAACGCCGGTGCCACCACCCCATCGGAAAAATTCTCGGCCAAACTCTCGATCGCCGCCCGCGCCACCCCGGCCCGGTCGAGACGATCCGGATCACGCCCAACGATCAGCGACACCGCGGCCCGCCCCTCGGCCAATCCGACATCCAACCCCTCGGCCACCGCGCGGACATGCGCGGTCAGGCTGACCGAGGCGAGCAACGCACTCGCGAGCAGCGCGATCAGCACGACCCCGGCCGGACGCGGCAGCACCGCCAGCACACCCTCCTGAACCGCCAGCGCCGGCACCGCCGCCGCCCCGATCAGCACAACCAGCGCCACCACCCCCCGCAGCCGCCGCGCGCGCGGGCTGGCCGCCGATCGGTTCATCCCCCGGTCCAAACTATCGATCAATGCGCCCACCCACATCACCGGATGGCGGATCGTCCGAAATATCGTATCGGGATAACCGATGATGGCCTCGATCGTGAGGGCCAGTGCCGCGAGCAGGAGAGTCATGACAGACAATTGGGATCATAGGTCGAGCGGCATTGCATGGCCCGCGCTACCATGATGCGTGAGCCCGCAACAGCGCCGATCCTTCATGGCGGTCGCCTTGAAGCGATGCGCCGGCGGTATCCCGCCGCCCCTGAACCCTGGATCGATCTCTCGACCGGCATCAACCCGATTGCCTATCCGCTGCCGTCCTGGTCAGACGATTGCTTCACCCGCCTGCCCGAACCCGAGGCGGTGACCCGCCTCGAACGCCTCGCGGCCTCGGCCTATGGCGTCGGCGATCCGGTCATGGTCGCCGCCGCCCCCGGTACCCAGATCCTGATCGACCTGCTGCCCCGCCTCCTGGCACAGCCGCATGTCGCCATCCTCGGCCCGACCTACGCCGAACACGCCGCCGCCTGGGCGCGCGCCGCCAGCACGGTCACCATGATCGCCACAATCGATGACATCGCCACCCCGGGCAGCGTCGTGCTGTGCAACCCGAACAACCCGGACGGGCGGATCATCGCACCCGCCGCACTCCGCCCGCTCGCCGATCGCCTCGCGTCGCGCGGCGGCTATCTCATCATCGATGAAGCCTTCGCCGATCTCGCGCCCCCCGGCACCAGCCTGGCCGGCGACCTGCCGCATCCGGCGCTGATCATCCTGCGCTCGTTCGGCAAAACCTACGGACTCGCCGGAGTCCGGCTCGGCTTCGCCCTGGCCGCGCCGCCGATTACGGCGATGATCCGCGCCGCCCTCGGTCCCTGGGCAATCTCCGGACCCGCGCTCACCGCCGGCGCGGCGGCGCTGGCCGATCGCGACTGGCTGACCGCGACACGAAACCGCCTGCGCGACGACACCGCGACACTCGACCGCCTCCTGAGCGAAGCCGGCATGACCGGCCAGGGCGGCACCGCGTTGTTCCGGCTGGTCAGCACGCCACGGGCCGCATTGTGGTGCGATCATCTGGCCCGCGCCGGCGTGATGGTCCGCCGCTTCGAAGCCGATCCGACATGGCTGCGCTTCGGCATTCCCGGCCCCCCCGCCGCCTGGGCGCGGTTGCGTCACGCCCTGGCCGGCATCCCGCCTTGCGCATGATCCTCACACATATGAGGGAGCGGGTCCGGCGTCGTGGCTGACACGCCGGATCTTTTGTGGGATGTTGGGCGTCAATCGGATCACGAGGGAAGGGTCGGGTCACCCATGCATCATCTGCGGTCATCTGCCATCGCAAGGATCATCCGGCGGCACAGCACGGCGCTGACAGGGATATGCCTCGCCGCCATGATGGGACAGGCGCGCGCCGCCGGCCCGATCAGGGCGGTCGGCATCGAAAACGAATATGCCAATGTGATCCAGCAGATCGGCGGGCGGTATGTCACGGCGGGAGCGATCGAATCCAACCCCAACACCGATCCCCATACGTTCGAGGCGAGCCCGGAGGTGGCGCGGCAGATCGCGACAGCCGCGCTGATCGTGGAAAACGGCGTCGGCTACGATGGCTGGGCCGACAAGATCATCGCCGCTTCCCCCAATCCGCACCGGGTCGTGATCAACGTGCAGCGTCTGCTCGGCCTGCCGAATGCCACGCCCAACCCGCATTTATGGTATGATCCAACAACGATGCCGAGGGTCGCGCAAGCGGTGGCGGCGGCGCTGGGGCGGATGGCGCCGGGGCATGCGGCGTATTTCAAGGCGAATGTCGCCCAATTCGATCGTTCCTTGCAGCCATGGTACGCGGCGATCGCGGCCTTCAAAGCCAAGCACGACGGCACGCCGGTCGCGGTGACCGAGCCGGTCGGGGATTACATGCTTCAGGCGGTGGGGGCGGATATCAAAACCCCGTTCAGCCTGCAGGCCGCGATCATGAACGGCACCGACCCCTCGCCGCAGGACGTCGCGACACAAAACGCATTGTTCAACCGGCACGCGGTGAAGGTGTTCGTCTATAACCAGCAGGTGACCGACCCGCTGACCGCCTCGTTTCTCGATCTGGCGCGGAAAAACCATATCCCGGTGGTCGGGGTCTATGAGACGATGCCGACACCGGGTTATACCTACCAGTCATGGATGCTGGCAGAAGTTCAAGCCCTGCAACGGGCGGTAACGGCAGGGGTTTCGACGCGGTCGTTGCTGGGGGCGGCGGGCCAGCGCCCCTGACCCAGATCAGCGAAAGGTTTTTGCACCTTTTTTTCAAAAAGGCAGCCTTTCCTCAACCATGCTGAACGTAGACTCCCTCACGGTCAGCTTCTCCGGCCGCAAAGTGCTCGATCAGGTGGGATTCACCCTGGCGCAGGGGTCGTTCTGCGGGCTGATCGGGTCGAACGGGTCCGGTAAAACGACGTTGTTGCGCAGTATTCTCGGCCTGGTGAAGCCCGATCGTGGCACGGTGGAAACCGGCGGCGGGGAGGTCGGGTATGTGCCGCAGAAAATCCAGCTCGATCCGTTCATGCCGCTGCGCGCGCGGGATGTCGTGGCGCTGGGGCTGGACGGGCATCGGTTCGGGTTGCCATTGCCCTCCGTCAGGCGGCGGCGGATGGTGGATGCGATGCTGGCGGCGGTCGATGCGACCGGCTTTGCCGATCGGCGGGTCGGCGATCTGTCGGGAGGGCAGCAGCAGCGGATCATGATCGCACACGCCCTGGTGCGCGGGCCGAAATTGTTGCTGCTCGATGAACCGCTGGCCAATCTGGATCTGCGCAGCGTCGCCGAGGTGGTGGACCTGCTCCATAAATTATCGTTCGAACAGCGGATTACCGTCCTGCTCTCCGCCCATGACATGAATCCGCTGCTGCCGGTGATGGACCGGATCGTGTATCTGGCCAACGGACGTTCAGTCAGCGGCAGCGTGGGTGAGGTGGTGCGCGGTTCGGTGCTCAGCCGGTTGTATGGCTATCATATCGACGTGATCCGGGTACACGGCCGGGTGCTGGTGGTGGCCGCCGGCGGCGCGGATGGGTTGGATGCCAATATCGCCTGCGAGCCGGTCCATGTCGCGCAAATTCCCTGAACGCGCATGATCGGGGCTGATTTTTTCGCCAACGGCCCGGTTCAGGTCGCCTTGCTGATCGGCGGCGGGGCGGCGGTGGTGTCCGCGGTGGTGGGGGTGTTCACCGTGATGCGCGGGCAATCCTTCGCCGGGCACGCCCTCGCCGACATGAGCAGCGCGGGCGGATCGGCCTCGCTGCTGCTCGGCATTCCGGCGCTCGCGGGATTTCTGGCGATGGCGGCGCTGGGCGCAGGCGGGATGGAGATCATCGGCGCGCGGCAGATCCGCGAACGCGATCTGGTCACCGGCGTCGTCCTCGGCGCGGGGCTGGGCCTGACCGCGCTGTTTCTGTTTCTCGATATCAGCATGACGAGCGCGAGCGGGGCGGCGAATACGGTGATGTTCGGCTCGATGTTCGCGATCGCGCCCTCGACCGTGCCGCTGGCGCTGGGCGTGGGTGTGGCGGCGCTGATCGTGAGCATGGTGCTGTACCGGCCGCTGCTGCTGATCGCGATCGATCCCGACCTCGCCGCGATCCGGGGGGTGAACCCACGGTTGCTGGGCTTGCTTCATCTTCTGGTGCTGGCGATCGCGGTCGCGCTATCGGCCATGACGATCGGGGCGATTCTCTCGACCGCGCTGCTGATCGGCCCGGCGGCGGCGGCGCTGCGGGTGGCGACCCGGCCGTCCTGGGCGATCGCGCTGGCGGTGAGCATCGGTCTGGCCGCGACCTGGGGCGGCATCGCGCTCGCCTACGACAGTTTCTACTGGACGCCGGGACACGGCTGGCCGGTGAGTTTTTTCGTCGTGGTGATCGTGTTCGTGGCCTATCTGGCCGCCGGCCCGATCGGGGCGGCGCTGACGCAGCGGCGCGCGACCTGCCGTCCCGCGTCCGTGCCGGCGGGCTGAGGATGTTTTCCAGCTTCATGGTCAACACCTGGATCGTCGCCTCGATCGTCGCGGCGACGGCGGGGTTGGTCGGATTTTTCGTTGTGGTGCGCGGATCGTCCTTTGCGGCGCATGCCTTGCCGCTCAGCACGTTTCCGGGGGCCGCGGCGGCGGCATGGCTTGGGATCAATGAAATCGCCGGTCTCGTGGTGTTTGCCGGCTTCGGCGTCATCGGTATCGATGCGCTCAGCCGCCGGGGCCGGCCGGAGGTGGCGACGGCGCTGACCCTGGTCGTGCTGCTGGGGCTGGGAACCTTGTTTCTCAGCCAGACCACCGAGTATTCCCAGGAGGTCTATGCGCTGCTGTTCGGTCAGGTGCTGGGCATCAGCGCTGCCGATATCGGACCGATCGCCGGGGTCAGCGCTATCGCCGCCCTGGCGATACTCGCGCTGTTCCGCCCGCTTCTGCTCGGCTCGGTCTCGCGTGAGCTTGCCCAGGCGCGCGGCGCCGCACCGGGGCGGATCGATCTGGCGTTCCTGATCATTCTCGCCATGGCCTCCGCCGTGGCGCTGCCGGTGGTCGGCGCGCTGCTGGTGTTCAGCCTGATGGTCGGCCCGGCTTCGGCGGCACGCAACCTGACCGATCGGCCCGGTTGGTCGATGGCGCTTTCGGTGGCGCTGTCGCTGATCACCGTGTGGGCGGCGATCGCGCTGTCCTACCTCACCAACTGGCCGGTCGGCTTCTTTGTCGGCGGCTTCGGGGCGCTGGCCTATGCGCTGGGCCGGTCCGGCGTGCGGTTCGGTGCCGTCCGCCCGCTTTCCCCCTGATCGGTCGGCCCTCGCGCGGCGGTGGCGACGGTCTGGCGCGTGAAGGCGAAACTCAGGGCATAGAAAAAGGCGCGTTGCGCCGCGTCGGCCCCGGCGCCGTGACCGCCTTCGGCCTGTTCGTAATACAGGGCATCATAGCCGAGCGCCTGAAGTTTCGCGGCCATTTTACGCGCGTGGCCGGGATGGACCCGGTCATCGCGCCTCGTGGTGTTGATAAAAATCGGCGGGTAGGTCCGGCCGGGTTCGACCAGATGATAAGCGGAAATCTCGCGCAGGAACGCCCAGTCCGCGGGCGTGTCGGGATCGCCGTATTCAGCGATCCAGGAGTGACCGGCGAGGAGTTTGGTGTAACGCCGCATGTCGAGCAGCGGCACCGCGCAGATCAGCGCGCCGAAGGCGTCCGGATGGCGGGTGAGCATGTTGCCGATCAGCAGGCCACCGTTGCTGCCGCCCGAACCCAGCGTGCGGGCGGGGCTGGACAGGCCGCGCCGCGCGAGGTCGGATGCGATGGCGGCGAAATCATCCTGGGCGGTTTTTTTGCCCGCGCGGACTCCGGCCTGATGCCATGCCGGTCCGAACTCGCCGCCGCCCCGAATATTCGCCAGCGCGAAGGCCCCGCCCCTGGCGCACCACAAGGCTCCCTGGGTGGCGAGATAATAGGGGGTGAGCGAGATTTCGAACCCGCCATAACCATAGAGATAGGTGGCGAATCCGCCATCCGGAGGCGGCGTGCCGGGGGCGACGAAAAAATACGGGATCGCGGTGCCATCCGCCGCGCGCGCCTCATACTGGCGCACGATCAACCCGGTGGCGTCGAATTGGGCCGGCAGGCGCTTGAGCGTTTCGGGCGGCGTGTCGGGACCGCCGAGCAGCTGGGATTCAGGCGTCAGGAAGCCGCTGACGGTGAACAACAGGGCGTCGGATGTATAATCATCGGCGGCGAGCGGCCGCACCGAGATCGCGCTGGCCGCGGGCAGGCCGGGCACCGGCCGGAGCGCCCCGCCCCGCGCGGCATCGGCGAATTCGATCACGCTGGCCACATTGTCGAGCACGGTGAGGACGACGCCGGATTTCAGATTGACCCAGGCCTCGAGCGCGCGGCGGGCGGTCGGCGTGAACAGGGGGGTGAACCGGCGGGACCCGGCGATGAACGCATCGACCCCGATCGAGAGCAGGCTGCCTGGCGCGAACCCGGCCAGGGTCGAGCGCGGCCGGATCAGCAGGCGTCCGTGACCGGCATCGACATCGGCGTCTTCGGGCAGATCGAGGCGCACCGGCGCGCCGCCGAGCGGCTGATAGACATGCTGGGTGCGATAGAATGCGATCGTGCGCGTGAACCAGATGAACCGATGCGCCGGATCGTGGCTGACCGCGGCCGATGCCGCCATATCCGCCGTCTCGACCTCGAACACGACCGGCGCATGCGCGATCGGCGTGCCGCGCCGCCACTGCCTGACGGTGCGGGCATAGCCTGACGCCGTCACGTCGCCGCCAAGGGCCGAGGCGAGCAGCACGGTATCGGCATCGAGCCAGGACACCGCGGTCTTGGCGACCGGCACCACGAAACCATCGGGCACGAACCGCCGCGTCGTCATGTCGAACTCGCGCACCGTCGCGGCATCCGAACCGCCGGGCGAGAGGCTGATCAGCGCGCGCGGATGATCGGGCGGCATGGTCTGCGCGCCATGCCAGACCCAGCTCTCGCCCTCGGCCGCGCACAGGGCATCGAGGTCGAGCAGCACGTCCCACGCCGGCGTCTCGCAACGATAGTCGGCCAGTGTGGTGCGCCGCCACACGCCGCGCGGATGCGAAGCGTCGGTCCAGAAATTATAGACGAACCCGCCGCGTTGCACGATCGCGGGGATACGGTCATCGGAATTGAACTGCGCGGTCAGGACCGCCCGGTCGGGTTCGAAACCCGCATCGCACAGGCGCGCGATGCTGGCCTGGTTCTGCGCCTCGACCCACGCGAGGGCGCGCGCCCCCTCGATGTCCTCCAGCCAGAGATAAGGGTCGTCGGTCACGGCGGCATCGTCCATGCAAGCTCCGGGTGGCTGTTGTCGTGCGGGAGTAAAGCGTTATGCTTTCAGCGTAACGCTCCAGCTTTAAATTATTTTCGAGCGCGCCCGCGTGGCGTTGTCCACCACGCGGGCGCCGGACCAGGGATGAACCGGCCCGATCAGTAGCCAGGCACCGGCGGCGGCGGCGGACCCCCGTTGTAATAGCCCGGCGGCGGCGGCGGCGGCGGGCCGCCGTTACCGTAGGGCGGGTGCGGCCCCACATATCCCTGACCACCGTAACCCTGGTTTCCATAACCCTGGTTGTTGTAATTCCCCTGGTTGTAGCCCTGCTGGGGTTGTTGCGGCGTGGTCAGGGCGCCGCCGACCGCGCCGACCGCGCCGCCGATCAACGCACCGGCCGCCGGGCTGCCGCCGGTCATCGCCCCGATCGCGGCGCCGGCACCGGCGCCGAGAGCACCACCGCCCAACGCACGCTGGCCGGGACTGTAAGGGTTGGTGCATCCGGCAAGGGCCAGCGCGGCCGCGACGACGGCGCCGGTCATTCCGACCCGGCGCAACCGCCGGACACTTATTTCCATAGTCATAACCTATCCTCCATTGACGCCTCTTTCACATGGGCATCGATCATGGCCTTCGCACGGTCAAACCATGGCAAACGCGCGACGAAATTGACCCGGCCCGCATCATGTCGCCGGTTTCACGATATCGCCATTTTTGCGAAATTCGATCGGCACGACGAACTGGATCGACGCCGGCGCGCCCGCCGGCCGGCGTTTCAGCACCGCCCTGCGGATCGCCGCGAGCGCCAGGCGATCGAGCGAGGCGCGCCCCGAGGGCCGCACCACCCAGGCGTTCAACACATGCCCGGCGCGATCGACGATGAAGCCGTAGAAACCGACATAGCGAACTCCGTGCCGGGCCAGCAGCAGCGGAACCTGCCGGGCGATGGCGGCCTGGGTTGCGGCGTCGATCGGGTGCGCGCCCGGCGGCGCTGCCCGTCCCGTCGGCATCGCGATCGCCATGGAGATCGCCATCGCGATCATCGGCAGCCATCGTCCCACCCTCGTCATGACCGATCGTCCTTCTGTGTTTGATTGTCGGGTGATGAACAAAACCGCAGGCGCTGGCAATCGCCCGGCCCGATCCCCACCTGCCGGGCGAGCGATCCATCAGGAGACCATCATGGCCAAAATTCTCATCGTCACGACATCACACACAACGATTCCCGGCTCCGACGAGCGCACCGGCGTCTGGTTCGAGGAACTCGCGACCCCTTACTACGCCTTCATCGACGCTGGAAATGACGTCACGATCGCCACGATCCGGGGTGGCGAAGTACCGATCGATGGGCGCAGCCTGGCGGAAACGCCCCTGCCCGCCTCGGTGCAACGCTTTCATGACGACGGACCGGCCCTCGAGGCCGCCCATCACAGCAAGCCCGTCACCGCCGTGACCGCGACCGATTTCGACGCGATCTTCCTACCCGGTGGCCACGGCACGATGTGGGATTTTCCGAACAATGCCGACCTCGCCCGCGCCATCACCGCCATGCTGGACGCCGGCAAACTCGTCGCCGCCGTCTGTCACGGTCCGGCCGCTTTCATCGGCGTGACGCGGCAGGACGGGTCAGCCCTGATCAAGGGGCGCTCGATCACCTGTTTCACCGATTCAGAGGAGCGCGCCGTTCACCTCGACGACAAGGTGCCGTTCCTGCTCGAAACCACGCTGCGCAGCCTCGGCGCGCAGGTTTCGGTGGGTCCCGATTTCGCCCCGCACATCATGCAGGACGGCAATCTGCTGACCGGACAGAGCCCGAAATCATCCGAGCCCCTTGCCCATGCGGTGATCGCGGCGCTGAAACGCGCGCCGGCGAAGGCGGCTTAGAGCGATATGCGATTAAGTTGACGCGGCAGCGGCAACATAATCGCATGAAATCGCTCGAAAAAACATAAAGCTAGAGCGTTGGGCTGAAAGCATAACGCTCTAGCCCCCACCGCCTCAACTGATCTCGGCCGCCAGCGAGACATGGGCGGCAACGATGCGCCAGCCGAGGCCCGGCAGCCTGACCCAGGTTTGCGACTGACGGCCGCCGCGCCTCTCATGCGCGCGGGTGAATTCAGCATTGGTGACCGCGAAATCGGCGCCGAAGGTTTTGATCACCACGCGGCCGAGCCTGCGCGGTGGCGACCCCCCTGCGCGGTTGGCGCGAAAGGCGCTGATGGCGGCGGCGCCGAACAGCGCCTCGCCGACACCGAAGCGCACGACATCGGGCGACGGCCAGAACAATCCATCGAGTGTCGCGGTGTCGTTGGCGCCGAGGGCGGTCTCGTAGCGGCTGAACAGCGCCGTGATCTCGGCGTGAACCGCAGGGTCGTCGATGATCACCGCGCTATGACAGGATCACGACGCCACCGGGGCGGCGACCACGCCATCGCGCTCCAGCCGATCCGCCAGAGCGAGCACCGTCGCCTCACGCCCGGGCGCGGCGATCATTTGCACACCCAGCGGCAGGTGTCCCGGAAATTGCACCGGCACCACAACGACCGGCAGGCCAATGAAGCTGATCGGCTGGGTGAACAGACCAAGATTGGGCCGCACCGGCATCTCGTTGCCATCGACCACCATGGTTTTTTGGCCGATCAGCGGCGCCGCGCAGGGGGTCGCCGGGGCGAGCAGCACGTCGTAACGCGCGAACAGATGATTCGCCTGGCGCGCGAACCAGCTCCGGAAGCGCTGCGCCGCCCGCACCACCTCGGCGGGCAGCAGCGCCCCGGCGATCAGCCGGGGCCGCACCGCGGGATCGTAATCGGCGGCGTGCGTTCGCAGGGTTTCCCGGTGTAAAGCGCCACCTTCGGCAGCGGTGATGCAATAGGCGGCGGCACGGGCGCGCTCGGCCTCGGGCAAAACGACCTGATCATGCGCGCCGAGCGCGGCGGCGACGTGCCACACCGCATCGAGCACCTCGTGCTCGACGTTCTGGGCGAACCAGCCACCGAGCACGGCCACCCTGGCATCGGGATCGCCCTCGGTCCGGATTGTGCCATCGCCGCGCATCACGTCGAAGGCGAGGGCGAGATCATGGGCTGAGCGGGCGAACGGACCGAGATGATCCAGACTGTCGACGAACGGAAAACTTCCTTCACGCGGTAACGCGCCATAGGTCGGCTTGAGGCCGAACACGCCGCACAGCCCGGCCGGCACGCGGATCGAGCCGTTGGTATCCGACCCCAGCGCAATCGTGACCATCCCGGCGGCGACCGCGGCGGCGGAACCGCCCGACGAGCCGCCGGCGACGCGGGTTGGATCGTGCGGGTTGCGGGTCGGGCCGTAATGGGCGTTTTCGGTGGTGAAGCCATAGGCGAATTCATCCATGTTCAGCGCGCCGAGCAGCATCGCGCCGGCATCGATCAGCCGGGCCAGAACCGGCGCATCCGCCGCTGCGCTCGGGGCATTGCGCCGGAGCTTCGAACCCGCAACCGTGGTGATCCCCTTGATGTCGAACAAATTCTTGACCGCGATCGGCACACCGGCGAGCGGCCCCGGATCGTGTCCCGCCGCGATTTTTGCATCCACCGCCGCCGCTTCGGCGTGGGCGCGCTCGCTCGTTACCGTGGTGAAGCAGTTCAACACGGGGTCGCGCGCGGTGATCCGCGCCAAATGATCGTCCAGCACGTCACGCGCGGTGGTTCGCCCGGATTTTATGGCGGCTGTGATGTCAGCGGCGGTCTGCCGGTGGGGCGGGATCAGCACGGCGGGATCAGCACGGAATGAACCGCGGCGCCGGTTCGATCGCGTCGGGCAACGGAAAACTCAGGACCCGTTCGGCCTGCGCCATGATGACCACCAACGCCGCGATCGCGTCGTCACGATGCGCGGGCAGCACCGGCAGGTCCAGCAGGTCCGCGGCAGCATCGAAATAGGCGGCGAAATCGGTCATGCGGTCTCCGACAGGGCTTCGGGTGCCTCAGCATCAAGCGGCGCTGAGGCCATCACCGGCGCACGACCCCATAGCACGAGGAACATGCCGCTGAGAACGGCATAGCCGAGGGCGACCGGTGCCGAATTGCCGAAGGCGAGCTGCGTGCCGTTGATGAAGCCGAAAAACGCCAGCACCGCGCCGATCCCGGCATAGATCGCGGCGGCTTCGAATTTACGGTCGATCACGAAAGCGGCGATCGCGCCCAGGATCAGGCCGGCCAGCGTGCCGCCGCCGCCGAACAACTCAAGCCCGCGATAGATCACCCCGGCATTGTCGAGCTTGGTGAAGCCCACCGCCGCGGCCGACGTGCCGGCCGCGGCGAGCGCGCCGTCGATCTGGCTCTGGGTCCAGTTCGCGACGTTGGGCAGCAGCGCCAGAATGACCGCCGGAGCATGGCGCGGTGGCGTCGCTTCGAACGCCTGCGCGCCGATGACCAACCCGATGTAGAGCAGGATCGGCAGGATCGTGACCAGCGGCACGATCGCCAGCAACAGCGCGGTCAGGCCGAGGAAACACACGGCGGAGACCACGATTCCGGTGGCCAGCGAATAGCCGATCCGCCCGCCGACCGATTTCCAGCCCGGATGACCGATATAGACCGCCGGCGGAAACGGGCTGCCGAGCACGGCACCCAGCATCGCGCCGATGCCGTCGGCCAGCAGGATCTTGCGCAGATCGTATTCATCGCCGGCGGCGGCAGCACTTTCGACATTGGTCATCCCTTCGGTGAAATTATAGATGCCGAGCGGAATCGCCGTGACCAGCAGCGGCCCGATCGCGTCCAGCCCCTTGATGAAATGACCCGAGGGGATCGGCAGATGCAGGCCGAATTCGCCCAGCGCCGCCCCCACCGCCGCCGGGTGCATGACATGCGACAGGCCGGTGAACTCCGCGCCCCACGCGAGGATCGTGCCGAGCAGCACGGCGGCGAGACCGCCGGGCAGGCCGAACGGCATCCGCACTTTCGCGGTCCAGCTCAGCAGGATGATGCCGAAGGAGAGAAATCCGAGCCATGGCACTTCGAAAAACTGGAACGCCGGGCGCATCGAGATGAACGCGATCGAAATCCCCGCCAGCGCACCGAGCATCGCGGCGCGCGGGGTGTATTTGCGGATCGTCGGGCCGACGAAGGCGCCGAGGGTGACGATGACGCCGATGATGAACGCCCAGGCGAGCCCGGCCTCCCAGGCCGCGATCGGGTCATGCGTCTTCAGCCAGGTCGGCAGCATGATCACGAACACCACGATGAACATATGCGGCACGCTCGGGCCGTAGGGCATCGCCGTCACGTCCGACCGGCCGCTGGATTTCGAGAGTTTCCAGGCAAGATAGGCGTAGAACAGATTGCCGAGCGGCAGAGCGATCCCAAGGGCGGGGAGAATCCGGCCGAACACCACATCGTCAGGCAGATGCACCACGCCGAGGCACAGGCCGGTCAGCACGATCACGTTGAGCAGGACGTTGGTGAACAGGCCGAAAAATCCATTCCAGTCACCGCCGACCCAGAGGGCGATGTGGTCCGTCCGTGTGGTCATCATCCGTCTCCCTGCAATGCGGCGACCAGGGCCGCGCTGTCACTCACCCAGCCGAAAATGCCGCCCTGCGCCGTCACCATGGCGAGGGCGGCCTCATGGAATTGCGGAAAATACGAGGCGGTGCCGTCGCTGAGCACGAGACATTCGAACCCGCGGTCGTTGGCTTCGCGCAAGGTGGTGTGAACGCAAACCTCCGTGGTCACGCCGCACAGGATGAGCGAGGCAATGTTGCGTTGGCGCAGGATGGTGTCCAGATCGGTCGCGTAGAACGCACCCTTGCCGGGCTTGTCGATCACCGGCTCGCCGTCGATCGGGGCCAGCGAGTCGATGATGGCGTGGCCGGGTTCGCCGCGCACCAGAATCCGGCCCATCGGGCCGGCATCGCCGATGCCGCAGACAGGATGGCCGCGGGTTTTTTTGGCGATCGGCAGGTCCGACAGATCGGGGCGGTGGCCTTCGCGGGTGTGGATCACCAGCAGCCCCGCGGCGCGAGCGGCGGCGAGGGTCGCGGCGATCGGCGCGATGGCGCGGCGCAATGGGGTGACGTCATTGCCGAGGCTGGCGCCGAAGCCGCCGGGTTCGACGAAGTCGCGCTGCATGTCGATAATGATCAGCGCGGTGCGCGCCGGGTCAGAGTTGAAACGATAGGGTTCAGCCCCGATGCTGAGCCGGGTCATCGCGCGATCGAGCCTTGGCCCGGATTCGTAAGTTGATCGCGGCCCCGCCCTGGCGTGATGACCGGCCTGGCGAACCCGTCATGATACGAAGTCTCGAACATGGCGATACTTCCAAAAAAATCGGTCGATACGAGGGCGGGTTGGCCAGCGTTATCCAGAGAGTTGGAGCATCAGGATTGCAATTTTAAATCGGACTCTGCGGTTTTGAAATAAATCCCGACGCTCCGTTAAATTGATGTTTGATCAGTCATGTTTGAAAAAAGATGCTTCGCGGTGTCGATGGATTAACCGAAAACGAACTGTACTGCATAGCACAAAAAACAGCTCACCATGATGCAAAAATCAGCGCACCGAAGCGGAATGCCCGGCGCGTGGCGCGACCCCGGTCAACCGGATTAGGGTTGTCCCGACAGGATGAGGCGCAGCCGTTCGCACACCAGGGCCGCACTTGCGGGCAGGGACCGTGCGCGCCGGACCACCAGAAGCAATCGCGCCTCGACCAGTTGCGGATCGGCGAGCGGGACCGCCACGACACCATCGAGCGGCGGCGCGGCGGGTCCGGTCAGATGAAACTGAAACGAGATCGCATCGGTCAGTCGCACATAATGCTTCATCACCTCGAACATATTGGTGACCAGAACCGGATGGGTCGTGAGCTCATGGGCGGCCAGCGCGGTATCGACCAGGGCGCGCGCCGCGAGGTCTTCCCGGGCCAGAACGATCGGATAGGACAGGCAATTCCGCAGCAGAAGCTGTGGGCGCACCGCCATCGGGTGATCCTGGCGCATCAAGGCACAGAAGGGTTTATGGGCTTCGGCGACGACGGCGGCATCGCGGAGTCCGGGTCGTTCATGCGTCAGGATCAGATCGACCCGGTCGTCGATCAGATCCGTCAGCAGATCTTGCGGGGTCCCGACCGCGACGATGAACCGCAGCGTGGGATGCTCGCGCTGCAACCGCGCCAGCAATGGCGGCACGATTTCGATTGCCGCCGATTCAGCCGATCCGATCGCCACCGTCCCGCCCATCGGCTGGCGCAGATCCTGTAATTGATCGCTGGCCTGTTTCGCGTCGCTCATCATGCGCCGCACGTGGGCGGCGAAAATTTCACCAGCCGGGGTTAGCCGCACGCCCTTTTGTTGGCGTTCGAACAAAGTCGCGCCGACATCGCGCTCAAGGTCGAGCACCCGGCGATTGAGCGCCGAGGAGGCGATGCGCAGCGCCTCCGCCGCGCTCCGAATCGAGCCATAGCGGATGATCGCATCGAAATAAGCATAGAGCCGCGGCAGCCTGATGCTGTAGGGCGTGGCCGGTTGCGCCCCGCCGGCGGCGGCGGGAACGACGGAACCCTCCGAACTGGCATTATCAATTCGTCTGGCCACCCGCCGGGGCGATGGTTCCTGGTTCAAAGCCGCCAAATTTCCGCTGGTCGTGCGCGCGAGGGCCACGGGCGGGTGCTGGATGTGACCGCATCATCGCCAAGGCCGCGCGCGGACGGAGTGCCGGCACGCGACAGATCTTGGGGCGGAATGCGAATCAACGGGACCGTTATCGTTTCAATATGGCTGCTCACGAACAGTTCGTATCATGTCTGTATCCCCCTCACGGCGCAAGGGAAAAGACCGGGCCCGGCACGGCCATCCCGGCCCGGGACATCAATTTTATCTTCACAATTCGTTAAGCAATTTGTGTCTCTGATGAACCATGCGCGACAGGAGTGCATCATGATCAACAGTATTCAGGGGTTACCGGTTCTCTCCAGCGATCCATCGGCTCCGCTCGCGACCACGGCGCTGGCCCCATCGTCAGCCGAATCGCCAGCGTCGCCGCCACCGCTCGAGGTTGCCCAATCGCCGGCGGTGATCATGGCGCTCTCGATGGGCGCACTCGATGGCATCAGTAACGGCGCCAGTAATGGACCGATCGCGCTGCGGGCTGGAGCCGGAACCGCGGCGCAAGGGACGCCGGCAACGCCATCGCCGGATGCGATCAACCAGATCGCCACGGCGACCGAAACAGCGATGGCCAATTCCGGTGCGTTCTATGGCATGATCAGCGGGATGGGGGGGCCGTTTTACGTCGCGGCGACCATGGCGCTCCCCCAGGGCCAGGCATTTCTGCAAATGTTCAAGACCGAATCCCAGCCCCCGCCGATCTGGTCGACCACCGGCTGATCATGTCACGTGGCGAGCGGTGCAGCCGTCGATTCCAGCGCTGCGATCACCATCGCCTCCAGCCCGCCGGTTGATCGTTGCGCGGCACTGACCGAGGCGCGATCCCAGCGATGCGTCGCGCGCCCTGACTCCAGAAACAGGATTTCCGAACAGGGATCGCCGATCGTCCCCAGCATATGGGTGGACAGGATAACCCCGTGACCCGCCGCGCAAAGCCCCGCCAGAACCCGGCGGATCAGTGCCAGGATCAGCGGGTCGAGGCCGTTGAGCGATTCATCGAGCATGATCAGCTTCGGTGCGCCGAGCAGCGCCCCCAGAATCGAAAGTTTCATGCGGGTGCCGAGCGAGTAGCCAAGGATCGGCTCGCGCAGCCATCGCTCGATCTGAACCAGCGCGACCAGATCGCCGCCCGGAAACTCCCGCGTCCCACACCGGCGGATCGAGGCGATCAATTCGAGATATTGCGCGCCGGTCAGCGCATCGGGCAAATGCTGCGGCTCGACCGCATAGCCAAGACCACGCTTCGCCTGTTCCGGTGAGCTCGCCAGATCGACACCGCCGATCGCCACAGCGCCGGCAAGCAGGGCGATCTGCCCGCTCAGGGCACGCATCAGGGTCGATTTGCCCGAACCATTGGCGCCGAGCAGCACAACGAAATCACCTGGCGCGACGGTCAGATCGATCCGGTCGATCACTGCCTTGCCATGGTACCCGGCAGAGACGCCGGAAGCTGCGAGCAATGCCATTCAACCCCCGTGGCGATACAAGCTCCGCGTCCTGGCCAGCAGGGCGACGATCACGATCAACATCGCGAGAAAACCGACATTCTGCAACGCGCCGTAATTATCCCCCACCAGCGCCAGCGCCATCAGGTAGAAGCCCAGCGCCAGACGCGGCGCCCCTGGCAGGGACAAGGCGGTCATTGCATACATCAGGCCAAGACCCGTCGCCGCAACCCCGATCAACCCGCATTGGCCAACCGAGATCCAGCCGACCGACACGGCGATCAGTCCGAATGCGCCGAGCCAGAGCGACGCAAGCGCCACCGGCAGGCGGAGCAGGGCGAGGCCGGCGGCATGAAAACGGAGCGGAGTCGTCCGCAGTACCGGCGAGAGCATCGGTGCCGCATCGATCGCCAGCACGAGCAGACCGAGCGAGGCGATCACCGCAAACCCCGGCACGACGACACCGGCCGCCGCGTCATGATCCGCCGCGGCAGCGATGCCAATACCGGCGACGAAGGTCGCGGCGAACCAGATGAGCACCCGGCGCAACCGCGACAGGATCGCCCATAATCCGACCCAGCGCGGCGCCAATTGCTCGGTGTGCCGCCACAGCGGCGCCGCGCAGCGGGATGGCACGGTGGCCGTGACCTCGACGGACGACGGCATGACACTGTCACGCCGCCCGATCCAGACTCCGAAGCCCCAACCGGCGCCGAATAAGGCCAGGACCAACCCGAGCCAATCCGCTGGCGGCGAGCCCGGCAGCATCGGCAGAGCCAGCCATGACAGCAGGCAAAATGCGGCACCGCGCGCGATGCCATCGGCGCTCACCGCCAGAATCACCGCGCGGCGGCGGCGGTCAGACAGCGGCAGCACGATCAACCAGGCCGCCGCCGCCGATTTTCGCCACCGCGCCGAAGCCGATCGCCCGGCGCCATATCCGGCGACCGCACACAGCAGGGCACCGCCCCTGAGCACCAGCGCCGCATGCTGCGCCGCCATCGCCGCGCCGCGATGCGCCTCGGCACCGATCAACAGAAACCCGTACCAAACGATGATCGCAAGCGGCACGCCATACCCCAGCCATCGATACCACCCGATGCCGGTCAGCCGCCGCGCGGCCGTGAGCCATCCAAGCGCCGCGATCCGGAGCAGTAAAAAATCGTCCCGGCGGATCACCTCGGCGTCACGCCCGCTTGCGCTTGCGCTCCGGCCGTTTCTGCGGTGCGAGCAGCGGGCCAAGAAAGCGGGCGGTGTGGGAGCGGGGCACGAGGGCGATGTCTTCCGGCGTGCCGGCGGCGACGATTTCACCGCCGCCGTCGCCGCCTTCAGGGCCGAGGTCGATCACCCAATCGGCGGTTTTGATGACTTCGAGGTTGTGTTCGATCACGATAACGGTGTTGCCGGTATCGACCAAAGCGTGGAGCACTTCGAGGAGTTTGCGGACGTCTTCGAAGTGCAGGCCGGTGGTGGGTTCATCGAGGATGTAGATCGTGCGGCCGGTGGCGCGGCGGGCGAGTTCCTTGGCGAGTTTGATGCGCTGGGCTTCACCGCCGGACAGGGTGGTGGCGGATTGGCCGAGTTTGACGTAGCCGAGGCCGACTTTCATCAGCAGTTCCAGCCGGTCGCGGATGCGGGGCTGGGCGGCGAAATAGGCCATGGCTTCTTCGACGTTGAGGTCGAGCACGTCGGCGATCGAGAGGTCGCGGAATTTGATTTCCAGGGTTTCGCGGTTGTAGCGCTTGCCTTTGCAGGTGTCGCATTTGACGAACACGTCCGGCAGGAAGTGCATTTCGATTTTCAGCACGCCGTCGCCCTGGCAGGCTTCGCAGCGGCCGCCTTTGACGTTGAAGGAAAAGCGGCCGGATTTGTAGCCGCGGGCGCGGGCTTCGGGGAGTTCGGCGAACCAGTCGCGGATCGGGGCGAACAGATCGGTGTAGGTGGCGGGGTTGGAGCGGGGGGTGCGGCCGATCGGGGATTGGTCGATTTCGATGATTTTATCGAGCTGGTCGAGGCCGTCGATGCGGTCGTAGGGGGCGGGCACCTGGCCCGAGCCCATCAGGCGGCGGGAGACGGCTTTGTAGAGCGTGTCGATCACCAGGGTGGATTTACCGCCGCCGGAGACGCCGGTGATGCAGGTGAAGACGCCGAGCGGGAAGGCGCCGGTGACGTTTTTGAGGTTGTTGCCGCGCGCGCCGATCAGGCTGAGCATGCGGGCGGGATCGATCGGGCGGCGCTGGGCGGGGATGGCGATGCCGCGACGGCCGGAGAGGAAATCGCCGGTGAGCGAGCGGGGGTTGGCGGCGATTTCGGCGATGGTGCCTTCGGCGACCAGTTCGCCGCCGTGGATGCCGGCGAGCGGGCCCATGTCGATCACGTGGTCGGCGCTGCGGATGGCGTCTTCATCGTGTTCGACCACGAGGACCGTGTTGCCGAGGTCGCGCAGGCGGCGCAGCGTGCCGAGCAGGCGTTCGTTGTCGCGCTGGTGCAGGCCGATCGAGGGTTCGTCGAGCACGTAGAGCACGCCGGTGAGGCCGGAGCCGATCTGGCTGGCGAGGCGGATGCGCTGGCTTTCACCGCCCGACAGGGTGGCGGAGCCGCGCGCGAGAGAGAGATAGTCGAGCCCGACATCGACCAGGAATTGCAGCCGTTCGGTGATTTCGCGCAGGATGCGGCGCGCGATTTCCTGGCGCTGCGGGGTGAGGGTTTCGAGGGTGCGGCCGAACCAGTTGCGGGCGTCCTTGATCGAGAGGTCGGAGACGCCGGCGATGGTTTCACCGTCGATTTTCACGGCCAGCGCCTGCGGGCGGAGGCGCGCACCATGGCAGGTTTTGCAGGGGCGGTCGGCCTGGTAGCGGGAGAGTTCCTCACGCACCCAGATGCTGTCGGTCTCGCGCAGGCGGCGTTCGAGGTTGCGGACGACGCCTTCGAAGGATTTGCTGACCCCGTAGGCGCGCACGCCGTCCTTGTATTGGAACTCGATTTCGGCCTCCCCTGCCCCGTACAGGATCGCGTCGCGGACTTTTTGCGGCAGATCTTCCCAGGCGGTCGACATTTTGACCTTGAAGAATTTGGCGAGGCTGGTCAGGGTCTGGTCGTAATAGGGGGATTGGGCGTTGGACCAGGGGGCGATGGCTTGTTGGGCGAGGGATTTGGTTTCGTCCGGCACGATCAGATGCGGGTCGAAGAAGGTTTCGGTGCCGAGGCCGGCGCAGTCCGGACAGGCGCCGTGGGGGGAGTTGAAGCTGAACAGGCGGGGCTCGATTTCCTCGATGGTGAAACCGGAGACCGGGCAGGCGAAACGGGCGGAGAACACGGTGCGCTCGTTGGTGTCGGCGTTTTCGGCGTAAACGATGCCGTCCGACATGGCGAGTGCGGTTTCGAAACTGTCGGCGAGGCGCTGTTCGATGCCCTCCTTGACCACGACGCGGTCGACCACCGCTTCGATCTCGTGCTTGATTTTCTTGTTCAGCGCGGGGACTTCGGCGATTTCGTAGAGTTTGCCGTCGATTTTCACGCGGGTGAAGCCGCGGCGCTGCAATTCGGCGAGTTCCTTGCGGTATTCGCCCTTGCGGTCGCGCACCACCGGCGCGAGCAGGAGCAGGCGGGTGGCGTCCGGCATTGCCATGACGCGATCGACCATCTGGCTGACGGTCTGCGCCTCGATCGGCAGGCCGGTGGCGGGGGAATAGGGCACGCCGACCCTTGCCCAGAGCAGGCGCATATAGTCGTGGATTTCGGTGACGGTGCCGACGGTGGAGCGGGGGTTTTTCGAGGTGGTTTTCTGTTCGATCGAGATCGCGGGGGAGAGACCCTCGATACTGTCGACATCGGGCTTGCCCATCAGTTCGAGGAACTGGCGCGCGTAGGCCGACAGGCTTTCGACGTAGCGGCGCTGGCCTTCGGCGTAGATCGTGTCGAACGCGAGGGAGGATTTGCCGGAGCCGGACAGGCCGGTGATGACGGTGAGTTTGTCGCGCGGGATGCGGACGTCGACGTTTTTGAGGTTGTGCTCGCGCGCGCCGCGCACGGTGATGAAGCCTGACCCGCTCATGAAAATGTTTCCGTTATGTTCGTGCGGAATATGGCGTTGATTTCCGAGTCTGGAAAGGGGCAGGGCAATGGTCTAGACGCATTCGGCGGACCATGATCGACCGGTCGCGCGCAGGAAAATAGGGGATCGACGATGGCAGGTAGTGTGAACAAGGTTATTCTGGTCGGTAATCTGGGCAAGGACCCCGAGGTCCGCACCACCCAGGCGGGGATGAAAATCGTCAGTTTCAACGTCGCGACGTCGGAATCCTGGAACGATAAATCGAGCGGCGAGCGCCAGGAAAAGACCGAATGGCATCGAATCGTGGTGATGAACGACCGCCTTGCGGATGTTTCGGAAAAATATCTGAAAAAGGGTTCGAAAATCTATCTCGAGGGCAAGTTGCAGACCCGGAAATGGACCGATCAGTCCGGCCAGGAAAAATATACCACCGAGATCATGCTCGGCCGATTCGGCGCCGAAATGGTCCTGCTCGACCGGCCGACCGGCGGGAGCGGAAGTGGCGGCGGCGGTAGTTACGCCGGCAGCACCCCGGCCCCGGCACGCAGCCCGGCAGCCAGCGGTTGGGACGCTGGGCGCGGCGCGAGCGATCTGGACGATGAAATTCCGTTTTAGAGCGTTATGCTTTCAGCTTAACGCTCAAGCTCTATGTTTTTTCGAGCGATTTCATGCGATTATGTTGCCGCTGTCGCGTCAACTTAATCGCATATCGCTCTAGAGCAACGCGCATCCCATCCGACTGAACCGGCCCGGTTCAGTCGGATCAATTCGGCCGATCAGCTGAAATCCGGCTTCCGTTTCTCAACGAACGCCGCCATGCCTTCGCGCTGATCCCTGGTGCCGAACAGGGACAGGAACGTCGCGCGCTCGTAATGGACCCCTTCGGCCAGACTCGTCTCGAACGCGCGATTGACACTGCGTTTGGCGACCGCCACCGCGACCGGTGACAAGGACGCGATGCTCGCCGCCAGCGTGAGCGCCTCGTCGATCAGGTCGGCCGCGGGCACCACCCTTGCGACCAGATTGGCACGCTCGGCGGCCACCGCATCCATCATCCGCCCGGTCAGGATCATCTCCATCGCCTTCGACTTGCCGATCGCCCGCGTCAGGCGCTGGGTACCACCTGCACCGGGGATCACGCCGAGATTGATTTCGGGCTGGCCGAATTTGGCGGTGTCGGCAGCGAGAATCAGGTCGCACATCATCGCGAGTTCGCAACCGCCCCCAAGCGCATAGCCGGCGACAGCCGCGATCACCGGCTTGCGGATGGTGGTGACGATCTCCCAGGACTGGCCGATGAAATCATCGAGCGCCGTGTCGGGGTAACTGCGGCCCTGCATCTCCTTGATATCCGCACCGGCGGCAAAGGCGCGGTCCGATCCGGTGATGACGATGGCGCCGATCGCCGGGTCGGAATCATAGGCGCGCAGCGCGGCGCCGAGTTCGGTCATCAACTGGTCGCAAAGCGCATTCAGCGCCTTGGGCCGGTTGAGGCGGACGAGGCCGACCTTTCCGTGGGTTTCGATCGCGATCATTTCATAGGTCATGGCTGCCTCCGTTGGATGACGGGACGATGGCCGAATTATCCATGGTTGAAAACCGCCGTGTCGGTCTGGCGGTTCTGCATCGACGGCATCAATCCGTTTACACGATCATAATAAACTATTTAATCTGTTATACTGATCGTTCCGGATCGTCTATTGATTGCAGCGCGGCGGGATCGCGCCGCGTTTTCTGGAGAGTAGCCGATGACCACCGAGACGTTCAGCCCCACCCGCAGCCGCGATATCGACGGTTTGATCCCGATCATCCGCCATTTCACGCCGAACTGGTTCGCCGCCACCATGGGGACCGGAATTCTGGCGCTGGACCTGAACCAACTCCCGATCGCCATCGATGGTCTGCACGCGGTGGCGCGCAGCCTATGGCTTGGCAACATCGTGCTGTTCGCACTGTTCAGCCTGATGTACGGTGCGCGCTGGATATTGTTTCCGCGTGAAGCGGCGCGGGTATTCGGCCATCCCACGATGTCGATGTTCTTCGGCACCATCCCGATGGGGCTTGCCACGATCATCAACGGTTTCGTCGTGTTCGGCATCCCGCTCTGGGGACCGGCCGCGATCGAGATCGCGACGGTGCTCTGGTGGATCGATGTGGCGATGGCGTTGGTGATCGGGCTCGGTGTGCCGTTCCTGATGATCACCCGCCAGGATCACGCGATCGAACGGATGACGGCGATCTGGCTGCTGCCGGTGGTGGCGGCCGAGGTGGCGGCGGCCAGTGGTGCGGGCTTGTTGCCGCATCTGGCCGATCCGCACATCAGCCTGGCGATCGATATGATCTGCTACGCGCTCTGGGCCTATTCGGTGCCGACCGCGCTGGGCATCATCGTGATCCTGCTGCTGCGGCTGGTCGTGCATAATCTGCCGCATCACGACATGGCGCCGTCCTCGTGGCTCACGCTCGGGCCGATCGGCACCGGCGCGCTCGGTCTGCTTCTGCTCGGGGCCGATGCGCCGCGGGTCTTCGCATCGGCCGGGCTGGGTTCGCTCGCCGACGCGGCGCAGGGCATCGGGCTGATCGGCGGCGTGGTGCTGTGGGGCTATGGCGCCTGGTGGCTCGCCTTCGCTGTCCTGGCGACATTGCGCTACCTGCGCCTCGGCATGCGGTTCAATCTCGGCTGGTGGGGGTTCACCTTCCCGATCGGGGTTTACACGGCATCGACCTATGCCCTGGCCGCACAACTCCATTTGGCGCTGTTCGAAGTCAGCGCCGAGGCCTTGACCGTCTGTCTGATGCTGTTCTGGATGATCGTGGCATCGCTCACGGTGAGTGGCGCGGTTTCGCGGCGGTTGTTCGTGGCCCCCTGCCTGGTGAACGGATCGATCCCGTGTGATGCCCGCCGGGGATCATGAGGGCAGGCAGCGCGCACCGAACACGAAACAGTGTTTTGGTATCGCTGCCGATCCAACCACCTGAGGATGATCATCGGCGAAACGGGGCGGTCGTTGCAAAACGGCCGGACCCTGCCGCCATTTTTGCGAGAACCTTCATGTCACGCATCGTCAAGGATATTCTGGTCTTGCTGGCGATCTATCTCGCGGCCATCATCGTGTTCGGCTTTGTGGCGGATATGCTGGCGCTTGGTTTCATGATGATGAAGTTTGTCTTCGTCATCGTCATCGTGGCGATGATCATCCATATGTACCTCAAATTTCGGGATAAATCGGCAAAACCATGACTCTTCTGGCTGGAAACCGATCCTCGGCCGCGCCGCGCCGTCGTTCGCACGACGGGATCGCTTCGGCGTCGCCCGGTCCCGGGCCGGAGCGGCGGATCGCTTGACCTCCAGGCCCGATCGCATAGGATGAATTCGTTGTCGTTGCGCACGCAGCCAAGAAATCGCGGGATCATTACTGTCTGTAATCACGAAATCCGGAGCGAAACCCATTATGTCGGTCATTAGTACAATCCCAGACGGCCAATTGTCGCATCAGGCGCTGGAACGATTGCGTGGACTCCGCTCCGAAGGCAGTCACGAAGGCGTGTTCACCTCCGATTTTTCGGTCAATGAATTCCTGATGGTGCGCGAGGCCGGGTTCGAACCGCTCGGATTGGTGGTGGGATCGTGCATCTATCACGTCGGGGTGCAATACACCTCCTGGAACAGCAACCAGGAAATGACCGTGCTGTCCCAGGCGATGTATCACGCCCGCGAACTCGCCATGGCGCGCATGGAGCAGGAAGCCGCCGCTTTGCATGCCGATGGCGTGGTCGGCGTGCGCCTCGAAGTCAAACGCATGGAGTGGGATAAGGATATCCTGGAATTCATGGCGATCGGCACCGCGATCGCGCATTCCGCCGGCCATCCGATGTTCAAGGGTGTCGGCGGCAAACCCTTCACCTCCGACCTGTCCGGCCAGGATCTGTGGCTGCTGTTGCAATCAGGCTATCGGCCGCTGGAAATGGTGATGGGCTCCTGCGTCTATCACATGGCGCATCAGGGCGTGATGAAATCCCTCGGCAATGTCGGGCGCAACGCCGAGATCGAGGTATTCACCCAGGCCCTCTACGATGCCCGCGAGCTGGCGATGGAGCGGATGCAGCGCGAGGCCCATGAAGCCAAGGCCGAGGGCGTGGTCGGCGTGCAACTGCATGAAGGCTCGCACAATTGGCAGCCGCATGTGATCGAGTTTTTTGCGGTCGGCACCGCCGTCACGCCGGTCGAGGACAAATCGGTGCTGCCGGAAAAACTGATCCCGCAGATCGTGCTGCCCGTCAACGACTAGAGCGTTATGCTTTCAGCTTAACGCTCTAGCTCTATGTTTTTTCGAGCG
>NZ_JBMFGY010000039.1:0-2848 GCF_049977125.1 Acidiphilium sp.
GCGGCGGCGGGGGCGGCGTGGGCAGGGGAGTTGGTGCCCTCGTCGGCGGTGGCGGTGGCGGCGCGGGGGCGGGCGGACGCGGCAGTTTCGGCTGGGCGTGCGGTGCGGGCGGCGGCGGCGGCGGCGGGGGCGGCGGTGGTGCGACCTTTGGCTGGTCCTTCGGTTTCGCTTTGGTCAGATGCGCCTTGTGAACATGCGCGGTGTTCGCGGGCGCGGGAACTTTGCCCTTGTGCAGCGCCTGCTGCGGCACGTGCGGTCCGATGATCGTTACATCCACGGCCGCCGTGGCCGGCGACTTCAGCTTTTCGGTCGGCAATACGACGATCGCCAGCAGGATCACGGCCAGATGCGCCAGGGCCGAGATCACCGCACTCCGCTTCAACCGCGGTTCCATCGGTCAGGCCCGCGCGACGCGGCGGGAGCGGGACCGGCTGAGGTCCCGGTGCGGTTCAGGGACAACACCCATGATCGCCCTGCCGTTATCGTGCCGGTTCTGCATTCCGACCGGCGATCAGCGGGTTGAGGCGGTTGGTTGTTGCGCGAGGAGGGCGACCTTGTCGAAGCCGCCGTCGGTGATCGTGGCCATCACTTTCAGCATGGTGCCGTAGGGCACCGAGGTGTCGCCACGCACGAAGATCCGCCGGTCGGTGTTGTTTTTCGCGATCTGTTGCAGCGTGGCGACCAGATTGCTCAGCTGCACCTTGGAATTCTGCAGATAAACCTCGCCGGCGGCGTTGACCGTGATGGTGATCGGCGTCGCGTCGGTATTGACCGGTTTGGCGTTGGCGTGGGGCAGGTTGACCGACACGCCGGAGGTGATCAGCGGGGCGGTGATCATGAACACGATCAGCAGCACCAGCATCACGTCGACCAGCGGGGTGACGTTGATTTCCGCCATCGGCCGGTAGCGGCTGCGCCGGTTGCCGCGTTTGTTGTCGAGCAGACCGCCGGCCATTACGCGCGCTCTTCGGCTTGGCGCGACAGGATCGCGCTGAACTCGGCCCCGAAGGCTTCGAGCCGGGCGGCGACGCGGGAGAGATCGGTCGAGAGCTTGTTGTAGGCGAGCACGGCGGGAATGGCGGCGACCAGGCCGATCGCGGTGGCGAACAGCGCTTCGGCGATGCCGGGGGCGACGACGGCGAGATTGGTGTTATGCATCGCGGCGATCGCGGCGAAGGAGTGCATGATGCCCCAGACCGTGCCGAACAGGCCGACGAAGGGAGCGACCGCGCCGATCGAGGCGAGGAAGACCATGTGACGCTCCAGCCGTTCCATTTCGCGCATCGTGGTGACACCCATCGCCCGGTCGACGCGCTCATTGACGCTGGAGCGGACGATGTCGGCGCCGGCGACGCGCGAGGAGCGGCGCCATTCGCCCATGGCGGCACCGAACACCGCGGCCATCGGGTTGCCGGGCTCGGCGCCCTCCTGCTCGTAGAGCTCATCGAGGCTGCGGCCGGACCAGAATTTATCTTCGAAGGCGGTGGCGTCGCGGTTGACCCGGCGGATCGTGATGGTTTTCTCGATGATGATCGCCCAAACCCAGATGCTGGCGGCGAGCAACAGCAGCATGACGAACTGCACGACGAAACTCGCCTGCAGAAACAAGCCCAGCAGCGACAAATTCGCGCTCGGTGCGGCGAGTCCCGCGGCGTTGACTGCCTGATCCATGTTCAAGTCCCTTCCACGGCACCGAGGCCGTCTGCAATTCCGTCCACCCGCATCCGCTCCAGCGCCGCACGCATCGGTGCCGGGAGTCGTGCGGCCCTTTGACTGACCGCGTCGATACAGGCAAGCCCGAGCTCGATCCGCACCAGCGCCACATCGTCGCGCCAGATCGTCTGGTCAAGCGTGACCCGCGCCGCCCCGATGACGAGCACGGTGGTTGCCACCACAAGCCAGTCATCGAGTCGCGCGGGCCGCTCATAGTCGATATTGGCCCGGCGCACCACGAACATTCTGCCATGCGTGGCGATCATTGCCGCATGGGGAACGCCAAGGGCGCGCAGGGCTTCGGAGCGGCCGCGCTCGGCATAGCGCAGGTAATTCGCGTGATAGACGATGCCGCCGGCATCGGTATCCTCGAAATAGATCCGCAACCCCAGGCGGTGGATGCCGTTGTGCAGGGCGTTCATGTGTCGAACAGCAGATCGGGCTGGCCGTTCGGCGATGGCGGCGGGATGATGCCGAGATGGCTCCAGGCCTCGCGCCCGAGCATGCGGCCGCGCGAGGTGCGGGTGAGCAAAGCTTCCTGGATCAGGAAGGGTTCGACCACGTCTTCCAGCGTATCACGGGGTTCGGAGAGGGCGGCGGCGAGGGTTTCGATGCCGACCGGGCCGCCATTGTGGTGTTCGGCGATGCGGCGGAGGTAGCGGCGGTCCATCGCGTCGAGCCCGCGATGATCGACATCGAGCCGCTTCAGCGCGGCATCGGCGGCGGCGCGGTCGATCGTGGTGGTGCCCGCGACAGTTGCAAAATCGCGGATGCGGCGGGTGAGGCGGCCGGCGATGCGGGGGGTGCCGCGCGAGCGTTTGGCGATTTCGGCGGCGCCATCGGGGGTGAGGTTCATGTTCAGCAAATGGGCGGCGCGGGTTACAATCCGTGTCAATTCTTCGGGCGTGTAGAAAATCAGGCGCAGCGGAATGCCGAACCGGTCGCGCAGCGGATTGGCGAGCAGGCCGGAGCGGGTGGTGGCACCGATCAGGGTGAAGCGGGGCAGGTCGATACGCACCGAGCGCGCGCCGGGGCCTTCGCCGATGATCAGGTCGAGCACGAAATCCTCCATCGCGGGATAGAGGACTTCCTCGATCGCCGGTTGCAGGCGGTGGATTTCGTCGATGAACAGCAC
>NZ_JBMFGY010000039.1:2948-15541 GCF_049977125.1 Acidiphilium sp.
TAGCCGACACCGCCGACATCGATCAGGCAGCGCCCGTCCTCGATCTGTTCGGCGAGACCTGTGAGTTTGCCGATCATGCCGCCCCGGTCAGCAACGGGGACGCCGAGACGGGCATCGCCGACGCGGTGGCCAGATGATGCGCGTGGCAGATCGCCACGGCCAGGGCATCGGCGGCGTCGGCCCGCTTGATCGCGGCACCCGGCAGCAACCGGCGCACCATCAGCGCGACCTGCGATTTTTCGGCATTACCGGTGCCGACCACCGCGCGTTTCACCGTTTTCGCGCCATATTCCGCGACCGGCACACCGGCGCGGGCCGGTGCCAGCAGCGCCACGCCGCGCGCATAGCCGAGTTTCAGTGTCGCGGTTGCGTTGCGATTGACGTAGGTTTCCTCGACCGCGGCAAAATCCGGCGCGTAATCGTGCAGCAAGCGGGTCAGCGCGGCGTCGAGCACCCGCAACCGTTCGGCGACCGAGGCATCGCCATCGGTGGGGATGACGCCGTCCGCCACATGGCGCAGACGATTGCCATCGACATCGATGATGCCGAATCCGGTAAACCGAAGCCCCGGATCGATCCCCAGTATCCGCGCGCGAATCGCCATGTGGGTCTTATACGCGCGGCGGCGGGTCAACCCAAACCCGGCATCGGGCGAACCAGATGCGCGAGATTACGCCGCCGGTGACCGGCGGGGACGCGTCAGTGCAGGTGGTGGACCTCCTGCAATCCGTAAACCGGCGTCGGAATCCCGACCTGGCGCGCCTTGAGCTGGAGCGCGAGATAGAGCGAATAATGGCGCGACTGGTGCAGATTGCCGCCATGGAACCAGAGGTTCTCCTGCTGGGTCGGCTTCCACATGTTGCGTTGCTCGCCTTCCCAGGGGCCGGGATCCTTCGGCGTGTCCGAGCCGAGACCCCAGACTTTGCCGACCTTGTCGGCCACGTCCTGACTGATCAGATCCGCCGCCCAACCGTTCATCGAGCCATAGCCGGTGGCATAGACGATCAGGTCGGCCGGGAATTCCTCGCCATCGGCCATGCTGACCCCGGTTTCGGTGATCTCCTCGATCGCGACGCCGCTTTTCAGCTTGATGCTGCCGTCGATGACCAGATCGCAGGCGCCGACATCGATATAATAGCCCGAACCGCGGCGCAGGTATTTCATGAACAGGCCAGAGTCGTCGGCGCCGAAATCGAGCATGAACCCGGCCCGTTCGAGGGCGGCGTAGAAATCCGCATCCTTGCGGCGGATCGCGTCATACACCGGGATCTGGAACTCGTGCATGATCCGGTACGGCAGCGAGGCGAAGATCATGTCCGCCTTGCGTGTCGTGACGCCATTGGCCACCGCCCGCTCCGAATAGAGATCGCCCAGGCCGATTTCCATCAGCGACTCCGACCGCACGATATGCGTGCTCGAACGCTGGATCATCGTGACATCGGCGCCGTGTTCCCAAAGGGCTGCGCAGATGTCGTGCGCCGAATTGTTCGCGCCGATCACGACGACTTTTTTGCCCGCATAAGCGTCCGGTCCCGGATGCGCCGAGCTGTGGTGCTGCTCGCCACGGAACCGGTCCATCCCCTTGAACGGGGGAATATTGGGTTTGCCGGACATGCCGGTCGCGAGCACGAGATGTGTCGGTCGCAGTGTCACCGCCACGCCGTCCCGATCGACCATCACGCGCCAGGTGCCGCTGGCCGCATCGAAGGTCGCGCTCTGCGCCACGGTCTTGGTCCAGTAGTCGATGTCCATGACCTTGGTATACATCTCGAGCCAGTCGGCGATTTTGTCCTTCGGCGAGAATACCGGCCAGTTGGCCGGGAAATCGAGATAGGGCAGATGATCATACCAGACCGGATCATGCAGGCAGAGCGATTTGTAGCGCTTGCGCCACTGGTCACCCGGCCGTTCGTGCTTGTCGATCACGATCGTGGGCACGCCGAGCTGACGCAGCCGTGCCCCGAGCGCGATGCCCCCTTGTCCGCCGCCGATGACGAGAACATAGGGCTGGGTCTCGTAGCCGAGCGTGCGGGCGGCCTCCGCGCGGGCCTCGCCCCAGCTTTTACGACCGGGTTTGACGCCATGCTCGGCACCCATCGGCCGACGGGCGTGCATCGGTTCCTCGTGGCCCTTGAGTTCGGACATTGCGGTCAACAGTGTCCAGGCCTCGCCATTGCGCAGACGCACCAGCCCCTCGCCGCGGCCAATTCTGGTCTCGAAGCGCAACCAGGCCTCGACCAGATCGCCCGATTGCGTGGCCGGTTCGGCGAGTGTGAAGGTGACCGGTCCGGTCGTCTCCAGCGTTGCGGCCAGAAGGTCATGCACACCCGCCCTTGTCTCGACGGTTTTGAGATTCCAGGTGAAGGCGATCAAGTCACGCCAGTAGCACACGGGCGCGAACAGGCGCGACGCCGCCTGTGCGTCGCCGGCGGCCAGGGCTTGGTTGAACGCGTCAATCCAACCCTGCGCCGCGGCTTGCGGCGAGATGGTATCGGTATCGATCATGATATCGTTCATTTATGTTTCCTTTCCCGTAATCGTTTTTTTGGGACCGCGTCACGCGGCCCGTTGCAGGCGTTTGGGACCGCGTCACGCGGCCCATTGCAGGCGTTGGCACGAACCGCACCGGCGATGGTCATGGGACACACGGCCATCCGGCACACGCCGTGATCCTGCCCCGGCGCCATGCGCCATGCAAGGTGAAATTCTCGTTTCGATCATGGGAAATCGCGGTTCGACCGCGAGGGGGTTATCGCGGTTCGACCGCGAGGGGGTTATCGCGGTTCAACCGCGATAGGGCTGCCGCGGTTCAACCGCGAGGGCGTCAGGCCGGCGGCGTGGTCGCGGTGAACGGGCGCTCGGCCGCCAGTTGGTCGAACCATGACGCGAGGCGGGGATGGCGCGCGCGCCACTGATCGGCGGCGAACCGGAAATCGAGATAACCGAGCGCGCAACCGACCGCGAGGGTGCCGATATCGAGCGATTTGCCGGGCAGATTTTGTTCGAGCATCGCGAGGCAGCGCGCCACGGCCTGTTGTTGCCGCGCCATGAAGGCATCGCGCGCGGCGTCCTGGGGTTTGAGGCTCTCCATCCGCCGCGCCACCGCCGCATCCAGGAGGCCATCGCCGATCGCCTGATGCTGCAAGGCCACCCAGCGCGCCGCGCCGCCGGCCGGAAACAGGGGCAGCGCGTCGCCCACCGTGTCAAGATATTCGCAGATCACCCGGCTATCGAACAGGGCAAACCCATCGGGGGTGATCAGGCACGGCACCTTGGACAAGGGATTCGCCGCCACCAGCGCCGCCGGGCTGTCATGCGGATTGGTCGGGATCGTTTCGATCTGCGTCGCGATGTCGCGGGCGATGGCGCAGGCCATGACCTTGCGGACGTAGGGGCTGGTCGCGGAATAGAACAATTTCATGCCGGATGATCCTTCTGCTGCTGGCTGCCGCTGGCTGCTACTGGCGGAGTATCGGGGTTGCCGCGCGTGATACAAGAGGTACCCGGCGTTCAGGCGCCGCGCACGAGATCCCATCCGGTCGTGGCCACCGTGATGAACATGTCGTGCATGCGCCCGGCTCGTTCATCCGCCGCGTTGCCGGCCCGCGAGCGGGCGAACACGCCTTCGACGATCGCCGCCGAGCGGAAGAGCGAGAATCCCATGAAAAACCGCCAATCCTTGATCCCATCGCGTCCGGTGCGGGCGCAATAGAGATCGAGCGCCTCGGCTTCGGTCATCAGGCCAAGCGAGGCGAGATCGACGCCCTGATACCCCGCCATCGCCGGTCCCGAACCGGGCGGCAGATGGTAGGACATGCAGCAATAGGCCAGATCGGCGAGCGGATGGCCGAGGGTCGCAAGCTCCCAGTCCAGCACGGCGACGATGCGCGGCGCGGTCTGGTGGATCACCATGTTGCCGAGCCGGAAATCGCCATGCACGATGCTGGTTTCGTCCTGCGCCGGCTGATGCGCGCGCAGCCAGTCGATCAACTGGGTCATCGCCGGGAAATCGGCGGTTTTCGAGGCTTCGTACTGGCGGGTCCAGCGTTCGATCTGCCGCGCGACATAGTGATCGGGCCGGCCGAAACCCTCCAGCCCGACCGCCGGCACATCGACAAGGTGCAGCGTGGCAATGGTCTCGATCAGGTGCCGCTGGATCGCCGCGCGATCGGCCGCGCTGACGTCCGGCATCATCACGTCGTGAAACACCCGCCCCTCGACATGCGCCATCACATAGAACGGCGTGCCGATGATCGTTGCGTCGTCGCAGTAGTGCAGCATCGCCGCCACCGGCACGCCGGTAGGCGCAAGGGCGGTCTGGATGCGATACTCGCGATCGATCTGGTGGGCCGAGGGCAGCAGCGCGCCGGGCGGCTGCTTGCGCAGCACGAAGCGCCGGCCCGACGCCTCGATCAGATAGGTTGGATTGGACTGGCCGCCCTGGAATTGCCGGATCGTCGCGGCGCCGTCGAAACCGGCAAGATGCGCCTTCAGATAGGCGGCCAGCCTGGCCTCATCGAACCGGTGTTGCGCCAACACCTCGACCAGTTTCGGTGCCGATGCGTCGCCCATGACGTGCCTCCCCTGCTTGGAACCGAGCATTCGGGGCGCGACAACTTCCTGTCAAGCGCCGCACCGCGATACCGCATGGGGGACTTGCGTAACCCAAGCGCAAGCCGCACAATCGGAAAAAACCAATGAGGGAAATGCCGCGATGGAATTCCGCTATTCTGCCAAAACCGAAGCCCTGCGCACGCGCGTTGCGGATTTCATGGCCGAGCATGTCTATCCCAATGAGCAATCGCTGTTCCATACCGCCCATAGCCAGACCGACCGGTGGCAGCCCCTGGCCCTGCTCGCCGAGATCAAACAGAAGGCCAGAGCGGCCGGGTTGTGGAACCTGTTTCTGCCCGATTCCGAGCATGGCGCCGGCCTGACCAATGTTGAATACGCGCCGCTCGCCGAAATCATGGGCCGCAGCC
This sequence comes from Acidiphilium sp., assembly GCF_049977125.1. Classification (NCBI taxonomy): domain Bacteria; kingdom Pseudomonadati; phylum Pseudomonadota; class Alphaproteobacteria; order Acetobacterales; family Acidocellaceae; genus Acidiphilium; species Acidiphilium sp. Next base: position 7,931 of record NZ_JBMFGY010000039.1, read on the forward strand.
CGTTCGGACCGGAGGTGTTCAATTGTTCGGCGCCGGACACCGGCAATATGGAGGTGTTGACGCGCTATGCCGCGCCGGAACACAAGGAGCGTTGGCTGAAACCCCTGCTCGCGGGGGAAATCCGCTCCGCCTTTGCAATGACGGAGCCGCGCGTCGCCTCCTCGGATGCCACCAATATCGAGACCGACATCAGGCGCGACGGCGATGAATATGTCATCAACGGGCATAAATGGTGGGCGTCGGGGGCGCCCGATCCGCGTTGCCGCGTGCTGATCGTGATGGGCAAATCCGATCCCGCCAACCCCGATCGCTACAAGCAGCAATCGATGATTCTGGTGCCGTTTCCGCATCCGGGCGTGACGATGAAACGCGCCCTGCCGGTGTTCGGCGATGATGACGCACCGCACGGCCATGCCGAGATGATCTTCGAGAACGTGCGGGTGCCGGCAGCGAACATCCTGCTCGGCGAAGGGCGCGGCTTCGAAATTGCGCAGGGGCGGCTCGGGCCGGGACGGATCCATCATTGCATGCGTTCGATCGGCGTTGCCGAGCGCGCGCTGGAACGCATGGTCCGCCGGCTGGAGTCGCGCACCGCCTTCGGCAAGCCGGTCGTCGAACAGAGCGTGTGGCGCGAACGCATCGCGGAATCGCGCATCATGATCGATCAGGCCCGCCTGCTCACCCTGAAGGCGGCCCATATGATGGACACTGTAGGCAACAAGGGGGCGCGCGCGGAGATCGCGATGATCAAGGTGGTCGCGCCGAATATCGCGTGCAAGATCGTCGATTGGGCGATCCAGGCGTTCGGCGGCGGCGGGGTTGCCGATACCTGGCTCTCGACCGCCTATGCCCATCAGCGCACCCTGCGCCTTGCCGATGGTCCCGATGAAGTCCATCGCGATCAACTGGCGCGGCTGGAACAGCGGCGCTATCAGAACACCGATCCCGCGCGCTCGGGCGGCTATCCCAATGTGATGATCGCGGATGGGTTGTCCGAACCGGGTCTGCCGCTCTGATGCGCGCCATCGTCTGTGAGGCATGGGGCGGACCGGACACGCTGGCGCTGCGTGAGATTGCCGACCCTGTTGCCGGCACCGGCGAGGTCGTGGTGAAAATCCACGCCGCCGGCGTCAATTTTCCGGATGTGCTGATCATCCAGAAAAAATATCAGGTGCAGCCGGCGCTGCCGTTCACGCCGGGGGCTGAAATCGCCGGCGAGATCGAGGCGGTGGGTGAGGGCGTCGCCGGGTTCAAGGTCGGCGATCGGGTTCTGGCGCTCTGTTCGACCGGCGGCTTCGCCGAGAAGATCGCGCTCAATGCCCATCTCTGTGTGCCGATTCCCGCGCAGGTCCCCTACGATGTCGCGGCCGGCTTCATGCTGGCGTTCTGCACCGCGCATCATGCGCTGATCGATCGTGGCGGCGTCGCATCGGGCGATACCGTGCTCGTGCTCGGCGCCGCCGGCGGCGTCGGCCTCGCTTCGGTGGAGATCGCCAAGGCGCGCGGCGCCACCGTTATCGCGGCCGCCTCGAGCGATGCCAAATTGGTGATCTGCCGCGAGCGCGGCGCGGATTTGACGATCAATTACACCACCGAGGATCTGCGCGCGGCGATCAAGACCCATACCGAGGGGCGCGGCCTCGATATCATCGTCGATCCGGTTGGCGGCGCGTTCGCCGAACCCGCGTTCCGATCCATCGCCTGGCGTGGCCGCTACCTGGTGATCGGCTTCGCCAATGGCGAAATCCCTAGCCTGCCGCTCAATCTTCCCCTTTTGAAGGGAGCGTCGATCGTCGGCGTGTTCTGGGGCGAGTTTGCGCGGCGCGAGCCCGCCCGCCAGATCGCGATGATGCAGGATCTGTTCGAAATGCTCGCCGAGAGAAAAATCCGGCCCCTGATTTCAAAGACCTATCGCCTCGAGGATGCGCGTCAGGCGCTGCATGACATGGCGGCCCGGCAGGTCACCGGCAAAATCGTGATCACGCCATGAAGGAATTCAAGGACCGCATCGCCGTCATCACCGGCGCGGGCAGCGGCTTCGGCCGTGAATTCGCGCGCCTCGCCGCGGCGCGCGGCATGAAACTCGCCCTCGCCGATATTCAACAGGATGCGCTCGATACGGTCGTCGCCGCGCTGGCGGACACGACCGAGATCCTCGCCGTCCGTCTCGATGTCAGTGACGCGCGCGCGATGGATGCGTTCGCCGATCGCGTGTTCGCGCGGTTCGGCGCCGTGCATCTTCTGTTCAACAACGCCGGCGTCGGCACCGGCGGGTTGATCTGGGAGCATTCGCTCGCCGATTGGCAATGGGTGCTCGGCGTCAATCTGTGGGGCGTCATCCATGGCATCCGCGGCTTCGTCCCCCGCATGATCGCCGGCAATGATTTCGGCCACATCATCAACACGGCCTCGGTCGCGGGTCTGCTCTCGGCGCAGACGATGGGACCCTACAACGTCTCGAAACACGGCGTCGTCACCCTGTCCGAAACCCTGTTTCAGGATCTGCGGATCACCGGATCGAAACTCGGCGTGACGGTTCTGTGTCCCGCGTTCGTCGATACCGGAATCAAGGATGCCGGGCGCAACCGGCCCGAGGATCTGGCGAACACCGCCCCGCCGACCGAAAGCCAGCGTCTCGCCGAGGAACAGACCCGCAAAGCCGTCACCTCCGGCCGATTGAGCGCCGCCGATGTCGCCGCCAGAACCTTCGAGGCGATCGAGGCGGGGCAATTCTATTGCCTCACCCATCCCCGCATCCTGGGTTCGGTCGAACTCCGCCTCGCGGATATTTTGGCACAGCGCAACCCGACCGACCCGTTCGCGCTGAAAAAAGAGGTCGCCTTCACCGCGCCGTCGTAACCACGCTCAGAAGTGCCGCCAACCCGGCCGGGCGAACGACATCGCGGCTCCGGCCGCATCCCGCACGATGACATCTTGATGCGATCCGGTGAAAAACCCGATCCGGGTGATCGCCACATCGCCGCATCCGGCGCGCAAGGCCGGTTCCGCCTCGACCGGTGCTGCAATGACCAACTCGTAATCATCACCGCCGGTCAGCCGCGCTGCCAGCCAATCATCCCCGGCCGCGCGCGCCGCCGCCGATCGCGGCACCAACCCGGCCTCGATCACAGCACCCACCCCTGAGGCGGCGCAGAGATGCCCGACATCCTGCACCAGACCATCGGAGATATCGATGGCGGCATGCACCAGCCCGGCAATCGCCAACCCGACCCTTGGTTCCGGCAGCAACCGCCGCTCGCGAAACCGCAAGGTCGGATCATCAATATTGCCCCGCGCCGCCTCGAGCCCCAGCACCGCATCGCCGATCGTGCCGGTCACGAACATCGCATCGCCGGCCCGCGCGCCGGACCGGCGCCACGCCGCCCCAGGTGCGACCTGCCCGATCATCGTGGCGGAAACCATGAGCGGCCCCGCCGTCGATGTGCTGTCGCCGCCGAACAGGGTGATGCCGTAGCGTTCCTGATCGACCCTCAGCCCTTCGGCGAACATCGCGAGCCAGGGCTCCGGTGTCGTTGCGCGCAATGCCGTGGTGAGCAGATAGCCGATCGGTGCCGCGCCCATCGCCGCCAGATCGGACAGGTTCCGCCGCAGCAATTTGCGTGCCACGCAATCGGGCGGATCATCCGCCAGGAAATGCACGCCCTCGATCATCTGATCGAGGGTGAGAACAAGCGCGCGTCCGGTTGGCGGCAGCCATACCGCGGCGTCGTCGGTCAGACCCAGCGCCGCCTCGTTCGCCAACGGCGCGAAATACCGCGCAATCCGCTCGAACTCGCCATTATTCACCCCGCCTCGGTCTCCGCGAATTCGTGCGGCCGCAGTATCCGCGCCATCCGGTCGAGAACGGCGTTGCCCAGTTGGACCGCGTCCTCTTTCAGAAAACCATGCGCCACGTCGAGATATTCATTGATCACCACGCGCGGCGGCGGCCCGTCGGTCATCCATAATTCCGCGCCGCCGGCGCGCAGCAGCGCCCGCAACACCGGATCGAGCCGGGTCATCGGCCACACGTCCGGCAGCAGCCCGACGATCATCGGGTCGATCACATTCTGCTGCTCGGTCGCCACGCGCACGATCCGCGCGAACAGCGGCGCATGCGCCTCCGGCACCCTGCCATCCGCCACGCCAGCCTTGCCGGGCAGCGCGCCGATCCGGTGACGGATGAATTGGTCGATCACGGTTTCAGCCGTCTCGCCGTTCTGCTCGCATTGATACAGCGCCTGAACCGCGGCCACCCGCGCGAGGGTCCGCGGCCGCACGCCCTTGCCCGATGCCGCGGTCATGCCGCCCCCAGATGGCGCGCGAGGGCAATTTGTTTCAGACATGCAACGGCGGCTTCGGCGCCCTTGTTCGGGCCGGTCTCCGCTGACCGCGCTTCGGCCTGGGCGATGGTATCGACGGTGAGCAGCGCCGTGCCGAGGCAGAGGCCGAATTGCACCGCGACATTCATCAACCCGTTCATCGCGCTGTCGCAGATATAGTCATAATGATCGGTCTCGCCGCGCACGACGCAGCCAAGCACCACGAACCCGTCGAACCGGGTCGTGCCGCGCAGGGCGATCCGCAGCGCCTGCGGCAACTCGAAGGCGCCGGCGACATCGATCGTCTCGACCGTCGCGTTGACCTCGCCGAGCAACGCCGTGGCCGCCGCCGTCATGCCATCGACGATCGCCCGATAATACGGGGCGCGGATCAGCAGCACCCGGGGTGCGACCCCGGGCATAACCGGCGCGACGGGCGCGATGGCATCGGCGGTGCTCATGATGTGGTCTGGCCCTCGATCGGCAATTGATCCACGATATTCAACCCATACCCCTCAAGCCCGATCAAGGCGCGCCGGTGATTCGACAATAAAATCATATCCCGCACCCCAAGGTCGGTCAGGATCTGCGCCCCGATGCCATAATCGCGCAACACGGTGCCGGTGCGCGCCCCGCCGTTGAGTTGGGTCAGCCGCGCCGAGACCGCATCCGGCCTCGCCTCGCGGATCAGCACGACAACCCCGCGCCCGGCCTCGGCGATCTGCGCCATCGCCCGGCGCAGGTCGCGGATATGCGGGCCGCCCAGAATATCGTCGATCGTGCTGATCGCATGCATCCGCACCAGCACCGGCTGGTCGGCGGCGATATCGCCCTTGACCAGGGCGAGATGCTCGACATGATCGATCGAATTCTGGAAACTCACCATTCGCCACACATGCCCGGCGCCGTCGGTCACGCTGCCGTCGCCGCTGCGCCGCACCAGTTTTTCGGTGCTGCGCCGATGCGCGATCAAATCCGCGATCGTGCCGAGTTTCAGATTGTGATATTGCGCGAAACTCACGAGATCGGGCAGCCGCGCCATCGTGCCGTCCTCGTTCATGATCTCGCAGATCACCCCCGCCGGCGTCAGCCCCGCGAGCCGCGCGATATCGACCGCCGCCTCGGTGTGTCCGGTGCGCACCAGCGTGCCGCCATCGCGCGCCATCAGCGGAAACACATGGCCGGGCGTGGCAATATCGGCGGCGGTCGACTCAGGGTTGATCGCCACCGCGATCGTCCGCGCCCGATCCGCCGCCGAAATCCCCGTCGTGACCCCTTCGCGCGCCTCGATCGAGACGGTGAATGCGGTTTCATGGCGCGACCCGTTCGATTGCACCATCATCTTCAGCCCGAGCGTCTCGCAGCGCGATTTCGTCAGCGCGAGACAAATCAGGCCGCGCGCGTGCTTGGCCATGAAATTGATCGCATCCGGCGTTGCGAATTGCGCGGGAATCACGAGGTCGCCCTCGTTCTCGCGATCCTCGTCATCGACCAGAATGAACATGCGCCCGGCCCGCGCCTCGTCGATGATCTCCGCCGCCGAGGACAGGTAGCTCTGCAACGACGCCGTCTTGATCTGATCCATCATGAAAACTCCACAAGCCGCGCGACATAGCGCGCCAGCATATCGATCTCGATATTCACCGCATCCCCCACCGCCAGCGTGCCGAAATTCGTGACGAGGTCGGTATGGGGAATGATATTGACCCCGAATTCGTTACCCTCGACCTCGTTCACCGTCAGCGACACGCCGTTGACCGTGATGCTGCCCTTCGGCGCGATGAACCGCGCCAGCGCCGGCGGCACGGTGAACCGCCATCGCGTCGAGCCATGCTCAGGCGTCTTCGAGATGACCCGGCCCAGCCCGTCGACATGGCCGGACACCACATGCCCGCCCAACTCATCGCCCATCCGCAGCGCGCGCTCCAGATTGACCGGATCGTTCTCGCGCCAGCCGCCGAGCGTGGTTTTCGACAAGGTCTCGCCCGAGACATCCACCGCGAACCAATCTGTGCCGGCGTCGACCACGGTCAGGCAGCAGCCTGAACAACAGATCGACGCCCCGAGCGCCACCGTCGCCAGATCGGCCCAGGCGGCGTTGCGTTCGGGCACGCGGATCACGAACCGCGCATCGCGCCCGCTGGTCGGTGGCGATTTGTCGGCAAGCCGCCCGACCGCCGTAATAATCCCGGTAAACATCAATCCTGTCTCCGATAATAGCCGAGCCGGTCCGCGCCGCTGTCCTGCGCGCTCAGCATCGTCAGCCGTTTCGCCGCCGCCAGTTCGGCAACCCCGAATCCCGCGACCGCGGCAACCCCGTCGCCCCCGATCACCATCGGCGCCGTGAACCACGCGACCCGATCCACCAGATCGGCGCGCAACAGCGATGCCGCAAGGGCGCTCCCGCCCTCAACCAGCACGCGCGTCACGCCCGCCGCCCCCAGCGCCCGCAGTGTCGCACCCGGATCGACCCCGATCTCCGCCACCGGCACCGCGAATAACCGCGCGCCCAGCGCAGCAAATGCCTCATGCCGCGCCGGATCAACGCCGTCGCGATGGATGATCCAGAGCGGATGCTCGCCCGCCCCACGCGCCAGCCGCCCGCTCAACGGCAGGCGCAAATGCGAATCCATCACGATACGGATCAGCGGCGCGACGCGAAACCCATCGATCCGGCAGGTCAGTTCCGGGTCATCGGCCAACGCCGTGCCGACCCCGACCATCACGGCATCATGCGACCCGCGCAACGCATGCGCCGTCCGGCGCGAGGCCTCGCCGGTAATCCACTGGCTGTCACCGGTGCGCGTCGCGATGCGGCCATCGAGCGACGTCGCCAGTTTCAGCGTGACGACCGGCCATCCGCGGGTGATCACCGACACAAACCCTTCATTCACCGCCGCCGCCGCCGCCGTGCCGATCCCCTCGACCACCTCGATCCCGGCCGCGCGCAGCATGGCGATACCGGCGCCGTTCACCCGTGGATCAGGATCGCGGGCCGCCACCACCACCCGCGCGACGCCGGCGTCGATCAAGGCGCGCGCGCAGGGCGGGGTGTGGCCATGATGGGCGCAGGGTTCGAGCGAAACATACGCGGTCGCGCCGCGCGCCGCCGCCCCGGCGATGGCCAGGGCCCGGGTTTCCGCATGCGGCCGTCCGCCAATCGCCGTGCGGCCGCGACCAACCACCCGGCCCTCGCGCACGATCACGCAGCCGACGCTGGGATTGGGCGCCGTCTCGCCCAGGCCGCGCCGCGCGAGCGCGATCGCCGCCGTCATATACTCCGCATCGG
>NZ_JBMFGY010000039.1:15641-19422 GCF_049977125.1 Acidiphilium sp.
TCGCCCAGGCCGCGCCGCGCGAGCGCGATCGCCGCCGTCATATACTCCGCATCGGTCATTCTCGTTTGATGCTCCGCATCGGTCATTCTTGTTTGATGCTCCGCATCGGGCATTCCCGTTTGATGCTCCGCATCGGGCATTCCCGCTTGATGCTCCGCATCGGTCATTCAGGCTTGTCCATGGTGCCGAGAAACGCCTTGAAATCCTGGGCCTCCCGGAAATCGCGATAGACCGAGGCAAAGCGCACATAGGCCACCGCATCGACCTCCTTGAGCGTATCCATCACCAGCTCGCCGATCTCGTGCGAGACAATCTCCGCCTCGCCGGAGGCTTCCAGCTTGCGCACGATGCCATTGACGATCCGCTCGATCCGCTCATCGTCGATCGGCCGCTTGCGCAACGCGATCCGCACCGAGCGCGCCAGCTTGTCCCGGTCGAACGCCACCCGGCGCTGATCCGCCTTGACCACCACCAGCTCACGCAGTTGCACCCGCTCGATCGTGGTGAAGCGCTGGCTGCATTGCGGGCAGAACCGCCGCCGGCGGATCGCGCTGCCATCCTCGGTCGGGCGGCTGTCCTTAACCTGCGTGTCAGCCTCGCCGCAGAACGGGCAGCGCATCGCTCCTTACCGATAGATCGGAAAGCGCTTGCACAATTCGAGCACTTTTGCCCCCACCGCCGCCTCGACCGCGTCGTTCGTACCGTCATTCGAGGTCGACAGCCCATCGAGCACCTCGACGATATACTGCCCCACCAGCCGGAACTCCGCCGTCCCGAAGCCGCGCGTCGTCGCCGCCGGCGTGCCGAGCCGGATGCCGGACGTCACCGCCGGCTTCGCCGGATCGAACGGAATGGCGTTCTTGTTCGCCGTCATATGCGCCCGTTCCAGCGAGGCTTCGGCCGCCTTGCCGGTGACGTTTTTCGGCCGCAGATCGACCAGCATCAAATGCGAATCGGTGCCGCCGGTGACGATATCGACGCCGCCATCCACCAGAGTCGCGGCCAGAACCTTGGCATTTTCCGCGAGCGCCTTCTGGTAGGCGCGAAACTCCGGCCGCAGCGCCTCGCCGAACGCCACCGCCTTCGCCGCGATCACATGCATCAGCGGCCCGCCCTGCAAGCCGGGAAACACCGCCGAATTGAACTTCTTGCCGAGGTCGAGGTCGTTACTCAGAATCATCCCGCCGCGCGGCCCGCGCAGCGTCTTGTGAGTCGTTGTGGTGACGACATGCGCATGCGGCAGCGGCGAGGGGAAAATTCCGGCCGCGACCAGCCCGGCGAAATGCGCCATGTCAACCATGAAATAAGCGCCCACCTCATCGGCAATCCGGCGGATGCGCGGGAAATCGATGAAGCGCGGATAGGCCGAACCACCCGCGATGATCAGGCGCGGCTTGTGCGCGCGGGCCAGGCTTTCCAGCTCCTCGTAGTCGAGCACGCCATCCTCGCGCCGCACGCCGTATTGCACCGGCTTGAACCATTTGCCGGACAGGTTCGGCGCCGCGCCATGCGTCAGATGTCCGCCGGCCGCGAGCGACATGCCGAGAATGGTGTCGCCCGCATTCAGCAACGCCAGAAACACCGCCTGATTGGCCTGCGAACCCGAATTCGGCTGCACATTGGCATAGGCGCAGGAAAACAATTGTTTCGCCCGCTCGATCGCCAGGAGTTCCGCAATATCGACCGCCGCGCACCCGCCGTAATAGCGCTTGCCGGGGTAGCCTTCGGCGTATTTATTGGTCAACACCGATCCCTGCGCTTCCAGCACCGCGCGCGAGACGATGTTTTCCGAGGCGATCAGCTCGATGCCGTCCTGCTCGCGCGCGAGTTCCCGCGCGATCGCGGCGGCGATTTCGGGGTCGGTTTCCGCGAGGGCGGCATTGAAAAACCGGTCCATACTGGTGATCGGGCTCTGCTGGTTCATCGTGCCGGCTCCGGGTTGAGTTTCGCGAGCCGCAGATCGTGCCGCCCACCTTGGTAATCGGTTGAGAGAAACGCGTGCAACGCATCGAGCGCCACGACCTCGCCGGTGGTCCGCGCGCCGAGGGCCAGCATGTTGGCATTATTGTGCAAACGCGACAATTTCGCCTCGGTCGCGTCATGCGCCTGGGCGCACCGCACCCCGGCATGCCGGTTGGCGGCAATCGCCATGCCGATGCCCGAACCGCAGACCAGCAGACCAAATTGCGCCGCACCCGCTTCGAGCTGCGCGCTCACCGCATGGGCGATATCAGGATAATCGACGCTCGCCGGCGAGTTGGTACCGCAATCGATCACCGACCAGCCGGCATCGCGCGCGGCCTGGGCCAGAGTGTCCTTCAGGGCAAAGCCGGCGTGATCAGCGCCGACGACCAGGGTTTTCGTGCTCATCCCCGCGCTTTAGCACGCCACCCCCACACGCGAAACCTGTCTCATCCGACGATCGCGTATGATCGGGGCGACGGACCTGGCGCGGGCAGGAAGGGAAGGGTAGGGCTTCTTTTTTGTAAAAAAGAAGCAAAAAATTTTCATTTATTTTGGTCTGTGCGGGTGAAACCGCCCGTGGCCCAGAGGAACAGAAGTTTTTTGCTTCTTTTTTACAAAAAAGAAGCCTTCCCCTTACTTCCGGAAGCAACCCAACATCATCGGCGCACCGAAGCCGTGATCGCCCCGCACCAACGCAGCATCACCCCCATCAAAACCCGCCAAACCTTGCGCATTGCCCGGCTTCGCGCGATGTCGGCATCAGGTTCAGCGTTCAGGAGCACGAGCATGATCACCGGCAGTTTCCCCACCACCCGTCTGCGGCGCAACCGCTTCGATCCCTGGACCCGCCGGATGGTTGCCGAAACCACGCTCTCGGTCGATCATCTGATCTGGCCGATCTTCATCCGCGCTGGCGAGGGCGAGCCGACGCCGGTGAGCACGATGCCCGGTGTCGTCCGCGTCGGGCTCGACCGTCTGGCCGCCCATGTCGAAGAGGCAGCCCGGCTCGGCATCCCCGCCATCGCTTTGTTCCCCGCAACGCCGCCCGACCTCAAGACCGCCGAGGGCACCGAAGCGCTCAATCCGGACAATCTGATCTGCCAGGCCGCGCGACTTCTGAAAGCCGAATTCCCCGATCTCGGCCTGATCGGCGATGTCGCGCTCGACCCCTATACCGATCACGGGCACGACGGCGTGCTGCGCGACGGCTATGTCGCCAACGACGAATCGGTCGATATTCTGGAACGCCAGGCGGTCAACCAGGCCCTCGCCGGCATCGACATCATCGCCCCCTCGGACATGATGGACGGGCGGATCGGCAGCATCCGCGCCGCACTCGACGCCGAAGGCCTGATCCACACCCGCATCATGAGCTACGCCGCGAAATACGCCTCGGCCTTCTACGGTCCGTTCCGCGAGGCGCTCGGTTCCAATGCCGCCCTGAAAGGCGACAAGAAAACCTACCAGATGAACCCCGCCAATTCCGACGAGGCGCTGCGCGAGGTCGCGATGGATCTCGATGAAGGGGCCGACATGGTCATGGTCAAGCCCGGCATGCCCTATCTCGACATCGTCCGCCGGGTCCACGACACATTCCACGTCCCCACCTTCGCCTATCAGGTGTCCGGTGAATACGCGATGCTGGCTTCGGCGATGGAACGGGGATTGATCGACCGTGAACGCGGCATCCTTGAAACCCTGCTTGGCTTTCGCCGGGCCGGCGCCTCAGGCGTGCTGACCTATTTCGCGGTCGAGGCGGCGCAGCTGCTCAAGCGATAGAGCGATATGCGATTAAGTTGACGCAGCAGCGGCAACA
>NZ_JBMFGY010000039.1:19522-19795 GCF_049977125.1 Acidiphilium sp.
TAATCGCATGAAATCGCTCGAAAAAACATAATACTAGAGCGTTATGCTGAAAGCACCACGCTCTAGAGCGATATGCGATTAAGTTGACGCAGCAGCGGCTACATAATCGCATGAAATCGCTCGAAAAAACATAATACTAGAGCGTTATGCTGAAAGCATCACGCTCTAGACCCAGGCGCGGCGTCAGGGGGGCGAAAACCACGCAGCGAGTCTGGCCAGGCGTCAGCCCCGCGCACTCTCCATCGCCTCGACCACCATCTCGCGCAATCGCGG
>NZ_JBMFGY010000039.1:19895-27192 GCF_049977125.1 Acidiphilium sp.
GGCGTCAGCCCCGCGCACTCTCCATCGCCTCGACCACCATCTCGCGCAATCGCGGCTGGATATGAGGATTGCCGGCCACCACATCCCCCGTCACGCGGTCATGCCCGGCCGGATCGGTCGCATACCCGCCGGCCTCGCGCACCAGAAGCACGCCCGCCAGCACGTCCCAGGCCTGCGTGCCGAGTTCCCAATAGGCGTCATACCGTCCCGCCGCGGTCCACGCCAGATCGAGCGAGGCCGCCCCAACCCGGCGCACCCCGGCGGTTTCCGGCATCAAGGCGCCCAGCACCCGCGCGAACGCCAGCCGATTGCGCGGTGCCGTCTTGGCGAACGGAATCCCGGTCGCGAACAAACACGCCGACCAGTCCCGCCGCGCCGAAACCCGCAGCCGCTTGTCGTTCAAATACGCCCCGCCACCCTTTTCGGCCCAGTAGATCTCATCCAGCGCCGGCGCAAACACCAACCCCGCCACCACCTCGGACCCGCCATCCGGCAGCCGCTTTTCCAGGGCAATCGAGATCGCCCAGTTCGGAATCGCATGCAGAAAATTGGTCGTCCCATCCAGCGGATCGATCACCCACCGCCACGCCCAATTCTCCGACCCGCGCGGCCCGCCCTCCTCACCCAGAAACGCATACCCCGGCCGCGCGCGCTCCAGCTCCTCGATCAGAGTCTGCTCCGAACGAATATCCGCCTGACTGACGAAATCCGAAGGCCCCTTCACGGAAACCTGCAAATGCTCGACCTCGTTGAAATCCCGGATCAACCGCTTCGCCGCCTTCTGCGCCGCAGCCACCATGATCGTCATATGCGCGGAACGACGGGGAACCATGTGAGACACTCCAAGTGGTTAAGAAAGGGAAGGGGGCTCTGCCCCCTTAACCCCCGCCAGGAACTTAGTTCCTGGACCTCATCTGAAACTAGCGGGGTCTGGGGCCTAAGGCCCCAGCGGGGGTCCAGGGGGCAGCGCCCCTTGGCCTTACCTACCCTTTGGCGCGCTCCACATAGCTCGCGTCTTCCGTGCGCACGACGACGCGTTCGCCGGCTTCGACGAAGGGTGGCACCATGGTTTTCACGCCGTTGGCGAGTTTCGCGGGTTTGTAGGACGATGACGCCGTCTGGCCTTTGACCACCGGGTCCGCCTCGACGATTTCGAGGGTGACGGTGGCGGGCAGATGGATGCCGACCGGATCGCCTTCGACCAGATCGACCACGACGGGCATGTTATCCTGCAAAAACGGCAACTGATCCCCGAGCAGGTCCGCCGGCACCAGAAACTGCTCGAACGTCTCGCCGTCCATCAGTACCAGATTATCGCCATCCGTATAGGAATAGGTGTAATCCCGGTTATCCGTCATCAACCGCTCGACGGTATCGGCGGTGCGCCAGCGTTCGTTGGTTTTGTTGCCGGTCTTGAGGTTGCGCATTTCCACCTGGATGAACGCGCCGCCCTTGCCGGGCGTGATGATCTGCTGCTTGAGCACGGTCCAGCGGTTGCCGTCATGTTCAATGACCTGGCCAGCGCGGATAAGATTCGCCTGCTGCTTCATAAATACACACTCGATCTGCGATAAGGATGGCGCGGCTTAGCCCGGTGCGGTGATTTGGGCAAGGCTGACCCGTCATTGCAGGGCGTCCAGGATCAGATTGAGCCCATCCCGATGCCACCGCTGCACCGATTTATGATCCGCCCCCAGCACTGACCCCAGCCGCCGCCACGGGTACAAATACCGCCCGGTGAGCGGATGGGTCAGCGCCCGCGCGCCCAAAATCCGCCGCAGCACGAACCGTTCCTCCGGAATGATCGCCAGCCACCCCAGCGCCTCATCCATCCGATCGATCGCCGCGCCCGACGGATGCGGCGCGCGTATCCGTGCCGGTTCCCAGCCATAGGCATCGAGCGCGCTATGCACCACCTCATAGCGCATCATCCGCAGATGCGGCGAGTAGCCGGAATTGGGCAGCGCCAGAAGGGTCGATCCCGCATCCTCAAGCCGTTCGGTTAGTGCCGTGAGCGGATGGGCGGCGGTGGTGATGGCCGGGCAGGGGCGTATCATCACCCGTGTCGCAACCCCCGACCCCAGGACCGCTCCAGCCGATTGCGCGCGCACAATATTCATGGCGCGCACTCCCCGCGCTCGGCGGAGAGCGGCACATAAGCCACCCCTTCCAGCACCGTCCCCTTTGTCAGAATCCCCCATGAAATCGGGTGTCCCGCCGCGAGCGGCTCCCGGTTCGGATCATCCTCCGCCCGCCGCACCGGTTTGCGTGGCGGTACCGGCCCGCCCAACGCCTGGATCCGCCGGCCCCGCTCGATGATCGTGTTGCGTGACAATCCGAGCACATCCCCGATCGCGGCCCAGGTCGCGCCATCGGCGCGCATCCGGCGGATCGTGTTGTCAGCGGCGTCAGTCCAATCGCGTCGTTTGGCCATCGCTCAACTCCTTGGTTACAGGAGGAACGATACGGGAACACTATCTTAATGTCAATATAACTAACAATTAGCCTGACAAATTTCCTGCGTCCATGAACCGCGCCCGGGTCACGGCATCCCCCTGCAGCGCCGCGCGCACCGCCGCCACCCCCCGATCATCCGCAAGCACCACCACCCGCGAAAACCACGGCACCGCGCCCCGCGCCCGCGCCAGAAACAGCCGCCCCAGCGCTTCCGCCGCCGGGCCACGCGGCGCGCAGCACGCACACCCCACCCCATGCAGCGGATTTCCGGCCACAAAAAACCGCTCATGCGCAACGCCCGCCGGCACCACCGCATCACCCGCCGCCAGCACCGCGTCGCCCGCCGCCACCTCCCCGCCGAACACCACAGCGATTCGCATCATCCGCCTCCTTCGTCGCACATTGGAAAAGCGCGATCCGTGCTATATCGTTCTCCACCATGAGCAATCCCCCCCTTCTCGAAGCCCTTCGACACCACGTGCTGCTCTGCGACGGCGGCATGGGTGCGCGCGTGCAAGCCCTCACCCTCAATGTCGAGCGCGACTATTGGGACAAGGAAAACTGCACCGAGGTGCTCAACCTCTCCCGCCCCGACCTGATCCGCGAAATCCACCGCAGCTATTTCGCAGCCGGGGCGGACATGGTGGAAACCAACAGCTTCGGCGGCTCCCCCATCACGCTCGAAGAGTTCCAACTCGGCAACCGCGCCTTCGAGATCAACCGCATCGCCGCCGAGCTCGCCCGCGAAGCCGCCGAAACCTTCGCCGATGCCCGCACCCGCTACGTCATCGGCAGCGTCGGACCCGGCACCAAACTCCCCAGCCTCGGCAACATCGCCTACGACCCGCTCGAATCTGCGCTCACCGAGCAATGCCGCGGCCTGATCGCCGGCGGCGTCGATGCCATATTGATCGAAACCTGCCAGGACACGCTGCAGATCAAAGCCGCCGTCAACGGCGCCAAAATCGCCCGCGCCGAACTCAAGCGCGACATCCCCATCTTCGTCCAGGTCACCGTCGAGACCACCGGCACCCTGCTGGTCGGACCAGACATCGCCGCCGCCAGCACCGTCATCCACGCGCTCGACATCCCGCTGATCGGCCTGAACTGCGCCACCGGCCCGCAGGAAATGGCCGAACACGTGCGCTACCTCTCACAAAACTGGCCCGGCCTGATCTCGGTCCAGCCCAACGCCGGCCTGCCCGAACTGGTCGACGGCGCCACCCACTACCCGCTCGGCGCCGCCGAACTCGCCTCCTGGATGGAACGCTTCGTCCTCGAAGACGGCATCAACCTGGTCGGCGGCTGCTGCGGCACCTCGATCCCGCACATCGAAGCCCTCAACGCCATGCTGACCAAATTGGGCAACCCGCGCCCCACCCCGGTCGCCCGCAAATCCTACTGGGTCCCCTCGGTCGCCAGCCTCTACGGCGCCACCCCGCTGCGCCAGGAAAATTCCTATTTCTCGATCGGCGAGCGCTGCAACGCCAACGGCTCGAAAAAATGGCGCGAACTCCAGGAAAACGCCGATTGGGACGGCTGCGTCGCCATGGGCCGCGAACAGGTCGCCGAAGCCTCCAATGCGCTCGACATCTGCACCGCCTTCGTCGGCCGCGACGAGCTGTACGAAATGAACGAAGTCATCACGCGCTTCACGTCCTCGGTCAACGCGCCGTTAGTGATCGACTCCACCGAAACCCCGGTCATCGAAGCCGCCCTCAAACTCCACGGCGGCAAGCCCATCATCAACTCGATCAATTTCGAAGACGGCGAACACATCGCCCGCGAACGCCTCACGCTCGCCAAAAAATTCGGCGCCGCCATCATCGCGCTGACCATCGATGAAGTCGGCATGGCCAAGGAGCCGCAGCAGAAACTCGAAATCGCCCGCCGCCTGGTCGATGTCGCCTGCAACCAATACGGCCTGCCCCAGTCCGACCTGCTGATCGACCCGCTCACCCTCACCATCGCCACCGGCAACGAGGACGACCGCAAATTAGGCCAATGGACGCTCGAAGGCATCAAACTGATCCGCGACGAGTTCCCCGACATCCAGATCATCCTCGGCCTCTCCAACATCTCCTTCGGCCTCAACCCCGCCGCCCGCGCCGTCCTCAACTCGGTCTTCCTCGACCTCGCGGTGAAGGCCGGCATGACCGGCGCCATCGTCCACGTCAGTAAAATCCGCCCCCTCCATTTGATCTCCCCCGAAGAGATCGAAGTGATGGAAGACCTCATCTACGACCGCCGCCGCGAAGACTACGACCCGCTGCAAAAAGTCCTCGCCATGTTCGCCGACCGCAAAGCCGCGCAAGCCACCAAAAAAACCCGCGCCGAAACCGTCGAAGGCCGCCTTCGCGACCGCATCATCGATGGCGACCGCAAAGGCCTCACCGACGAACTCGACGACGCCCTGCAAACCCACAAACCGCTCGACATCATCAACAACATCCTGCTCGACGGCATGAAAGTCGTCGGCGAGCTGTTCGGCGCCGGCAAAATGCAGCTCCCCTTCGTCCTGCAATCCGCCGAAACCATGAAAGCCTCGGTCGCCTATCTCGAACCCAAAATGGAACGCGTCGCCGGCCAGGAAAAAGGCACCATCGTCCTCGCCACCGTCAAAGGCGACGTGCACGACATCGGCAAAAACCTGGTCGACATCATCCTCACCAACAACGGCTACCGCGTCGTCAACCTCGGCATCAAAGTCCCGCTCGCGGACATGGTCGCCGCCGCCCGCCAACACCGCGCCCACGCCATCGGCATGTCGGGATTGTTAGTCAAATCCACCGTGGTCATGCGCGAAAACCTCGAGGAAATGACCCGCCAGGGCCTCGAAATCCCCGTCCTGCTCGGCGGCGCCGCCCTCACCCGCAACTACGTCGAAGACACCTGCGTCGAAGCCTACGCCGGCGGCCGCGTCGCCTACGCGCGCGACGCGTTCGATGGCCTGCATCTGATGGACAAAGTCACCGGCAACGCGTTCGACGATTACCTCGCCGCCCTGCAAGCCAAGCGCAAAGGCAAAACCCGCAACACCAAGCGCAAACTCGGTGAAGCCGATGCCCGCGGCTTCGCCCCGGTCGATGTCAACGCGGCCCAAGCCCGCCGCCGCCGCCTCACCGAAAACCTCGCCGTCCCCACCCCGCCGTTCTGGGGGCCGCGCATGGTCGAAACCCAGGCGAAATCCCTGGTCCCCTTCATCAACGAACGCTCGCTGTTTCAGTTCCAATGGGGCTTTCGCAAACAAGGCAAATCGCTCGATGAATTCCTCGGCTGGGCCCGCCAGGAACTCCGCCCGATCATGAAGCGCATGCTCGCCCTCTGCGAAGCCGAAGACATCCTCAAGCCCCAGGCCATCTACGGCTACTGGAAAGCCGCCGGCCAGGGCAACGACCTCATCCTCTTCGAGCAGGATGGCACCACCGAGATCGCCCGCTTCACCCTGCCGCGCCAACCCCGCGAAGACGGTGACTGCATCGCCGATTTCTTCCGCGACATCGAAGATGCCGAACGCGACGTCATCGCCCTGCAAATCGTCACCATGGGCCAGAAATCCTCCGAAACCGCGCGCGAGTGGTTCGAAGACAACCGCTACCAGGATTACCTGTATCTGCACGGCCTCTCGGTCGAAATGGCCGAAGCCATGGCCGAACACACCCACAAACGCATCCGTGCCGAATGCGGCTTCGCCTCGGAAGACGACCGCGACATCGAAAAAATGCTCGCCCAATCCTA
The DNA here is from genome assembly GCF_049977125.1 of Acidiphilium sp. Classification (NCBI taxonomy): domain Bacteria; kingdom Pseudomonadati; phylum Pseudomonadota; class Alphaproteobacteria; order Acetobacterales; family Acidocellaceae; genus Acidiphilium; species Acidiphilium sp. The sequence continues at coordinate 26,091 of NZ_JBMFGY010000039.1, forward strand.
CCGCGGCTCCCGCTACAGCTTCGGCTACCCCGCCTGCCCAAACCTCGAAGACCAAACCCAACTCTTAAAATTGCTGGACGCCGCCCGCATCGGCGTCTCCCTCTCCGACGAACACCAACTCCACCCCGAACAATCCACCAGCGCCATCGTCGTCCTAAACCCCAAAGCCAAGTATTTTTCAGTATGAGGAAGTAAAGCGCTTCTTTTTGTAAAAAGAAGCAAAAACTTTCATTCGATTCCGCTCCGTGCCGCTCGGGCGCCGTGCATCATCCTTGACCGTAAGGCGAATTTACCTTACATTCATTGCGTCCCAAGGAATCCCCGATGCCCGCACAAACCATCACCGCCAAAGGCCAGATCACCCTCAAACGCGATCTCCTGCAACATCTCGGCATCACGCCCGGCGAACGCATCGAGTTCGAAAAACTCCCTAACGGCGAAATCCGCCTCCGCGCCGCCCGTCCCGCCGCAACGATCGAACCCTTCCTCGGCCTCCTCGCCGGCAAAACCTCGAAAATCGCCACCCTGCAGGAACTCGACGAAGCCGCCGCCGCCTCCTGGTCCGCCAAACGGTGAAGATCACCGCCGATACCAACGTCCTCATCCGCGCCGTCGTCAAAGACCACCCCGCCCAGGCCGAAGCCGCCAGCGACATCCTCCGCCGCGCCACCCTGATCGCAATCCCCCTGCCATGCCTCTGCGAATTCGTCTGGGTGCTGCGCCGCGCCTACGATTTCAACGATACCGACATCGCCGCCGCCATGCGCGCCCTCCTCGCCACAGATAAAGTCGCCACCAACCGCCCCGCCGCCGAAGCCGGCCTCGCCCACCACGAAGCCGGCGGCGACTTCGCAGACGGCGTCATCGCCCACGAAGGCACCTGGCTCGGCGGCGAAACCTTCACCTCCTTCGACCGCAAAGCCACCACCTTGCTGGCCCGGCAGGGCAAGAAAATTAACCTGCTTCCCTGACCGGTCGAAGTGAAAACGAAGTAAAGCAAGCGCTTCTTTTTGTAAAAAGAAGCAAAAACTTTCAATAATTCAACAACCGTAGGGCGTGTGTGGACGGCCCTTCTGATGCAAGAGGGTTTGGCGAAAAATTT
>NZ_JBMFGY010000040.1:0-24696 GCF_049977125.1 Acidiphilium sp.
AGGCACCAACCCCATGACCGAGTATGATTACGTCGTTGTCGGAGCGGGTTCCGCGGGGTGTGTGGTGGCGGCGCGGTTATCGGAGGATGCCGGGGTTTCGGTTTTGTTGTTGGAGTATGGCGGGTCGGATCGATCGGTGTTGATTCAGATGCCGAGTGCGTTGTCGATGCCGATGAACATGCCGAAGTATGATTGGGGGTATCACAGCGAGCCTGAGGTCCATTTGGGCGGGCGGCGGATGCACACACCGCGTGGCAAGGTATTGGGCGGGTCGTCTTCGATCAACGGGCTCGTTTATATTCGCGGCAATCCGCTGGATTTCGACCGGTGGGAGGAGATGGGTGCGCGGGGCTGGGCGTATCGGAATGTGTTGCCCTATTTCAAGCGGGCGGAGACTCGCGAGGCGGGGGGCGATGCGTGGCGGGGGCATGAGGGGCCGTTGCACACGAAATACGGGCGGTTGGATAATCCGCTGTATCGGGCGTTCATCGAGGCGGGGCGGCAGGCGGGGTATCCGGTGACCGAGGATGTCAACGGGTATCAGCAGGAGGGGTTCGGCCGGATGGACATGACGGTGCATCGCGGCCGGCGGTGGAGTGCGGCGAATGCGTATGTGCGGCCGGCGCGGGGGCGGGCCAATTTGACGGTGGAGTCCCGCATTCTGGTGTCGCGTGTGGTGTTCGAGGGGTCGCGTGCGGTGGGGGTGGCGTATCGGCGACGTGGCCAGGAGGTTGTGGTGCGGGCGCGGCGCGAGGTGGTTTTGGCGGCCGGGGCGATCAATTCGCCGAAGTTGCTGAAATTGTCGGGGATTGGCCCGGCGGATGAGTTGCGGGCGCATGGGATTGCGGTGGTCGCGGATCGGCCTGGTGTGGGCGAGAATTTGCAGGATCATCTGGAGTTTTATTTCCAGTATGCCTGCACTCAGCCGATTACGTTGTATTCCAGGATGAATCCGCTGGCGAAGGCGTTGATCGGCCTGCGCTGGCTGGCGTTGCATGACGGGTTGGGGGCGACCAATCATTTCGAGAGTTGCGGGTTCATTCGCTCGCGCGCGGGGGTGGATTATCCCGACATCCAGTATCATTTCCTGCCGCTTGCGGTGCGGTATGATGGCAAGGGCATTGCGTCCGAGCATGGGTTTCAGGCGCATGTCGGGCCGATGCGGTCGCGCAGTCGGGGGTGGGTGCGGTTGCGCGGGGCCGATCCGGCGGCGGCGCCGTCGATCGTGTTCAACTACATGAGCGATCCCGAGGATTGGGTGGAAATGCGGGCGTGCGTGCGGCTGACGCGGGAGATTTTTGCGCAAGAGGCGTTCGCGCCGTTTCGGGGGCGCGAGATCGCGCCGGGGAGCGGTGTGGTCAGTGATGCCGAGATCGATGCGTATATCAGCAGGAATGTCGAGAGCGCGTATCATCCGTGCGGGACGTGCCGGATGGGTGCGGTGGATGACCCGATGGCGGTGGTCGCGCCGGACACCAGGGTGATCGGGGTGGAGGGGCTGCGGGTTGCGGACAGTTCGATCATGCCGCGGGTGACGACGGGGAATTTGAATGCGCCGACCATCATGATCGGCGAGAAGGCGGCGGATCACATTAAGGGGGTTGCGTTGCTCCCGCCGAGCAATGCGCCGTTTTATGTCGCCCAGGGGTGGGAGCAGGCGCAGCGATGACGGAATTATACAAGGGTTGTGCCGAGTGAGTGCGCGTCTCCCGCGCGTCGCCATGTCTAACTAGCGGGGTCTGGGGCCTAAGGCCCCAGCGGGTCCAGGGCAGAGCCCTGGCCTTTAATCTGGAGCTTTTCATGCAGAAGTTTTCCGCCCTTACTCTGGTTAAAGAGGCGCTATCCGGCCAGAAAGGCTGGAGTCGTCAATGGCGTGATGCGGCGCCGAAACCAGCCTATGAGGCCATTATCGTCGGGGGTGGCGGGCATGGGCTGGGGACGGCGTATTACCTCGCGAAGAAGCATGGGCTGCGGAATATCGCGGTGCTGGAAAAGGGGTGGATCGGCGGCGGCAATACCGGGCGGAACACCACGATCATCCGCTCGAATTATCTGTTCGACGAGAGTGCCGCGCTCTACGACCATTCCGTGAAGTTGTGGGAGGGGTTGTCGGCGGATTTGAATTATAACGTCATGTTCTCGCAGCGTGGCGTGATGATGCTGGCGCATAATGTGCATGACGAGCAGGTGTTCAAGCGGCATGTGCATGCGAACCGGTTGAACGGCGTCGATAACGAGTGGTTATCGGCCGCTCAGGCGAAATCGTTCTGTCCGCCGTTGAACATCGCGCCGGGGATGCGCCATGCGGTGACCGGGGCGGCGTTGCAACGCAGGGCGGGCACGGCGCGGCATGATGCGGTGGCATGGGGGTATGCGCGGGCGGCGGATGCACTCGGGGTCGACATCATTCAGAATTGCGAGGTCACCGGGATCGATCGTGATGCGAGCGGTCGGGTGAGCGGTGTGCAGACCAGCCGGGGTGCGATCGCGACGCGGCGGTTGGGGATTGTCGCGGCGGGCAATACATCGGTGTTGATGGCGATGGCGGGGCAGCGGATGCCGCTCGAGAGTTATCCGTTGCAGGCGCTGGTGTCCGAGCCGATCAAACCGATTTTTCCGTGTGTCGTGATGTCGAACACGATTCACGCCTATATCAGCCAGTCCGACAAGGGCGAGCTGGTGATCGGCGCGGGGACGGATGCGTATATTTCGTACAGCCAGCGCGGGGCTTTGCATATTTCGTCGCACACGCTCGAAGCGATTTGCGAGTTGTTTCCGATATTCCGGCGGATGCGGATGCTGCGCAACTGGGGCGGCATCGTCGATGTCACGCCGGATCGTTCGCCGATCATCGCCAAGACCGAGGTGCCGGGCCTGTATGTGAATTGCGGCTGGGGCACCGGCGGGTTCAAGGCGACGCCGGGTTCGGCGGATCTGTTCGCCTACACGATGGCCAAGGACGAGCCGCACAGGATCAATGCGCCGTTCAACCTCGAGCGGTTCGGTGCGGGGCGGTTGATCGACGAGGCGGCGGCGGCCGCGGTTGCGCACTGATCGGGGAGATTTGAAATGTTAGTGATTGCCTGCCCTTATTGCGGCGAGCGGCCCGAGATCGAGTTTTCCTATGGCGGCGAGGCGCATGTGGTGCGCGCCCCGGCGAGCGCCACCGATGCGGAGTGGACCGCGTTTTTGTACCAGCGGAGCAATGCGCGCGGCAGTTACGCCGAACGGTGGCGGCATGCGCATGGGTGCGGGCGGTTTTTCAATGCGCGGCGCAACACCGTGACGGATTTTTTCGAGCAGACCTACAAGATCGGTGAGGCGCCGGCATGACACAAAAATATCGCCTGGCGTCCGGCGGGCTGATCGACCGGCGGGTGACGGTGCCGTTCACCTTCGATGGCAAAGCCATGACCGGCCATGCGGGGGACACGCTGGCCTCGGCGCTGCTGGCGAACGGGGTGCATCTGGTCGGGCGGAGTTTCAAATATCATCGCCCGCGCGGGATCGTCTCTGCCGGGGCGGAGGAGCCGAACGCGTTAGTCGGCGTGGGGCGCGACGAGGCGCATTACACGCCCAATCTGCGGGCCACGCAGGTCGAGCTTTATCATGGGCTGCGGGCGGAAAGTCAGAACCGCTCGCCCTCGCTGGCGCGCGATGTCGGCAGCGTCACGGACCGGTTGTGGCGGTTTTTTCCGGCGGGTTTTTACTACAAGACCTTCATGTGGCCGAAGGGGGCGTGGACGAAGTTTTTCGAGCCGCGGATTCGCGCGATCGCGGGGCTGGGGCGCTCGCCGGCCGCACCCGATGCGGCGCGGTATGCACAGCGCTACGCCCATTGCGAGGTGCTGGTGATCGGCGCCGGGCCGGCAGGGATCAGTGCCGCGATCGCCGCCGCTGCGGCGGGCGGGCGGGTTATTCTGTGCGATGAGCAGGCCGAGATCGGGGGCGCGCTGCTGGCCGAGCCCGATCAGGCGGGGTGGCTCGCGGCGGCGCGGGCGCAGTTGGTGGGGTTCGATAATGTGACGGTGCTGAGCCGCACGATCGCGTTCGGGTATTTTCCGCACAACATGATCGGGCTGGCGCAGGATCTGACCGATCATGCCGGCGAGGCGGACGATGCGATGCCGCGCGGGCGGCTGTGGCAGGTGCGGGCCGGGCAGGTGATCACCGCGACCGGTTCGATCGAGCGGCCGCTGGTGTTTCCCGACAATGATCGCCCCGGCATCATGCTGGCCGATGCGGCGCGGATTTACGTGGCGCGCTACGGCGTGAAGCCGGGCGACCGGGCGGTGGTGTTCACCGGGCATGACGATGCCTATCGTGCCGCGCTGCGCCTGCATCGGGCGGGGGTCGCGATTGCCGCGATCGTGGATTTGCGGGATGCGCCGGAGGGGCCGCATGTGGCGGCGGCGCGGGCGGCGGGGCTGCCGATCCGCACCCATGCGACGATCACCGGCACCGAGGGCAATCTGCGCGTTTCGGCCGTCAGCGCCGCCACGATCGGGGAGGCGAAAGCCGAGCGGATTGCCTGCGATCTGGTGCTGATGTCCGGCGGTTTTACGCCCAGCGTGCATCTGTTCTCGCAGAGCCGTGGCAAGCTCGCGTTCGATCCGGCGCTCGATGCCTTCATCCCCGGGACGCCGGCTGAACCGACGATTGCGGCCGGCGCTGCCTCGGGCTGCCAGTCGCTCGAAGCCGCGATCGCCTCGGGCCGGGCGGCCGGGCTTTCGGCAACGGGGCAGGCGGTGGCGGCGCCGGTGGCCGAGACTGTTGCGGCCGGGTTTCTGGGTGAGGTGCCGCATGGGCGCGATCCGGCGGGCGTGCGCGCCTTCGTCGATTTCCAGAACGATGTGACGGCGAAGGATATCACGCTCGCGCTGGCCGAGGGGTTTCGCTCGATCGAGCATGTCAAGCGCTACACCACCACCGGCATGGCGACCGACCAGGGCAAGACCTCGAACATGAACGCGCTGGGGATCGTGTCGAAATCGCTCGGCGTGCCGATCCCGAGCATCGGCACCACCACGTTCCGGATGCCCTATACGCCGATCCCGTTCGGGTATTTCGCGGGGTATGCGCGGGGTGATCTGTTCGAACCGGTGCGCGAGACGCCGATCCATGGCTGGGCTTCCGAGCAGGGGGCGGTGTTCGAGGATGTGTCGCTGTGGAAGCGGGCGCGGTATTTTCCGCATGCCGGCGAGACCATGCACGCGGCGGTCGCGCGCGAGTGCCTGGCGGTGCGGGCCGGGGTGGCGATGTTCGATGCCTCGACGCTCGGCAAGATCGAGATCGTCGGGCCGGATGCGGCGGAATTTCTGAACCGGATGTATGTCAACGCCTGGACCAAATTGAAGCCGGGCCGCCTGCGCTACGGCATTCTGCTGCGCGAGGACGGGTTCGTGATCGATGACGGCGTGATCGGGCGGCTGGCCGAGGATCGGTTTCATGTCACCACCACCACCGGCGGCGCGGCGCGGGTGCTGAACATGATGGAAGATTATCTGCAGACCGAATTCACCGATCTCGATGTGTGGCTGACCTCGACCACCGAGCAGTATGCGGTGATCGCGGTGCAGGGTCCGTTGGCGCGGGCGGTGATCGGACCATTGGTGGAGGGGGCAGATATCGCGGCGGCGGCGATGCCGCATATGAGCGTGGTGGAATGCAGGATCGCCGGGGTGCCGGCGCGGTTGTTCCGGGTGAGTTTCACCGGGGAGCTGGGGTTCGAGATCAACGTGCCGGCGGATGATGGCAGGGCGGTGTGGGAGGCGGTGCATCAAGCCGGACAGACCCACGGCATCGTGCCCTATGGCACCGAGACGATGCATGTGCTGCGGGCGGAGAAAGGGTATATCATCGTCGGGCAGGAGACCGATGGCACGGCGACGCCTGACGATGTCGGGCTGAGTTGGGCGATCGGCAAGGCGAAGCCCGATTTCGTCGGCAAGCGGGCCTTGGCGCGGACGGCGTTGGCAAGCCAGACCGATCGGAAGCAGCTGGTCGGACTGCTGACCGACGATCCGCAATTCGTGCTGGAGGAAGGCTCCCACCTCGTCGCCGACCCGGGGCAGGTGGTGCCGATGACCATGCTCGGCCATGTCACCTCATCCTACTGGAGTGCGACGCTCAACCGTTCGATCGCGCTGGCCATGGTCCGCAGCGGTCGGGCGCGGATCGGTGAGACGCTGCATGTGCCGCTGCCGGGACGGAGCGTCGCGGTGACGCTGACCGATCCGGTGTTCTACGACAAGGAAGGGGTGCGGCTCGATGGCTGATTTCATCCGTCCCGCCGAACCACCACGCGCTACCCCGCTTGCCGTTGCGCGGGACCACCGCCTCCACCCCGCCGCGCCGATGCGACGGTTTTCGCTGCGCGTGCGCGAAGCGGCGCTCGCCGCCGCCGGCCGCGCGATCGGCCTCGACCTCGCCGTGCCGATCAACCGCGCCGCCACGGCGGGCGGGCGCGCCGCGCTGCGACTCGGCCCGGATGACTGGCTGATCCTCACCGCGCCGACCGATCCGGACATTGCCGCCCCGCTCCGAACCGCCATGGAAGGCGCCGCGTTCTCGCTGGTCGACATCAGCCATCGCCAGACCGGCATCCGCCTCGAAAGCCCGAACGCGGCCGCGATGCTCAACGCTTGCTGCCCGCTCGACCTCGATCGCGCCGCCTTCCCCCCCGGCATGGCGACCCGCACCCTCTTCGCCAAGGCCGAGATCATGCTCTGGCGCACCGGCATTACCGCGTTCCACCTCGAAATCTGGCGTTCCTTCACCCCCTATGTCATAGGGCTGCTCTCTGAAATCGGCCGCGAATATCCTGAGTGATGCCATGATCAGCCTGTTCGACCTGTTCAAGATCGGCATCGGCCCGTCCTCCTCGCACACGGTCGGCCCGATGCGCGCGGCCAATGGCTTCGTCGCCGCTCTGGCGGATCGCACCCGTGTCGCCCATGTCACGGTCAGCCTGTTCGGCTCCCTCGCCTGGACCGGCAAGGGTCACGGCACCGACACGGCCGTTATTCTCGGCCTGGCCGGCGAAGCGCCCGAAACGATCGATCCCGATCAGGTCGAGGTCATCGCCGCCGGCGTGACCACCACCGGCGTCCTGCCGCTCGGCGGCGATCACCCGATCCGGTTCGACCCCGCGCGCGACATCGTGTTCGACTACGATGGCCCGACGCCGCGCCACCCCAACACGCTCGCCTTCACCGCGGCCGACGCCGCCGGCGCCGTCCTTGCCCGCGAGCGATGGTGCTCGCTCGGCGGCGGCTTCGTCGTGCGCGAGGAGGAGCCGGCCGATCTCGGCGCGATCACCAGGGCGGTGCCCTATCCATTTTCCAACGCGGTCGATCTGCTGCGGATCGGCGCGGCGTCCGGCCGGTCGATCGCGGCGATGGTATGGGAAAACGAGGTCGCGCTGCGCGATCAAACCACCGTCCGCGCCTATACCGACCGTGTCATCGCCACCATGATGTCCGGCATCGAACGCGGCATGCGCGCCACCGGCACCCTGCCCGGCGGCCTCAACGTCGCCCGCCGCGCGCACGCCCTGCACGCCAAGTTACTGTCCGATGCAAGCCGCAACGATAAGGCCCCCCATGAAACCATGGACTGGGTCAGCCTGTTCGCCATGGCGGTGAACGAGCAGAACGCGGCCGGTGGTAAAATCGTCACCGCGCCGACCAATGGCGCCGCCGGGGTGATCCCCGCGGTGCTGCGCTACTATCGCGACTTCTGCCCCGGTGCGACGCAAGCTCTGATGCGCGATTTCATCTATACCGCCACGGCGATCGGCGGGCTGTTCAAGGCCAACGCCTCGATTTCCGGCGCCGAGGTCGGCTGCCAGGGCGAGGTTGGCGTCGCCGCCTCGATGGCCGCCGCCGGACTTGCCGCGGCACGGGGCGCGAGCAACGCGCAGATCGAGAATGCCGCCGAGATCGCGATGGAGCATCACCTCGGCATGACCTGCGATCCGGTGGGCGGGCTGGTTCAAATCCCCTGCATCGAACGCAATGCCTTCGGCGCGATCAAGGCGATCACCGCCGCGTCGCTGGCCGCGCGCGGCGATGGCTCGCACCGCGTCTCACTCGATCAGGTGATCGCGACGATGCGCCAGACCGGGGCGGATATGAACAGCAAATACAAGGAAACCTCGCTCGGCGGGCTGGCGGCGAATTTCATCGAATGTTGATACCGGCCCGGTTCCCGCCGAAAACACCGCGAGAGCGCGGTTCGACCTGATGACATCCTCTGGCCGAACCATCGTGCCTGGAAAACCCACGACCTCGCGCAACCCCTGACATCAATCCCCGGAGCCTGACCATGACCACACTGACCCTCACCGCCGCGGACAGCATCATCCGCGCCGCCCGCGCCCACGGCCGCACCCTCGATCTGGCGCCGCTCACCATCGTCGTGCTCGATGCCGGCGGCCATATGGTGGCCCTCGCGCGCGAGGATCGGTCCGGCATCGCCCGGGTCGAAATCGCCACCGGCAAGGCCTGGGGCGGGCTTGCCATCGGCGCCGGATCGCGCACGCTGTTCGACCGCTGGAACGCCGGCGGCGCCGGCTTCCTGACCGGCCTCGCCGCCGCCACCCAGGGAAGGATGGTGCCGGTGCCCGGCGGCGTCCTGATCCTGGACGCGGATCAAACCATCCTCGGCGCGGTCGGGATCTCCGGCGATGTCTCCGATAACGACGAAGCCTGCGCGATCGCCGGTATCGCGGCCGCGGGGTTCACGCCGCGCCCGGCCTGAGGCGGGTACGCCAAGCGGGCACACCCGGCGAGCTGACGTTGCAAAATCGCGCTTATGTCAATTTTACTTGACATAAATCAATGGCGTTTCCGCTCCTCTCCTGTAGCATCCGTGTGACAGATAGGCGAGGAGGCCTCGATGCGGGTTCTGCTGATCCATCCCAACTACCATTCCGGCGGCGCCGAAATTGCCGGCAACTGGCCACCGGCCTGGGCCGCCTATCTGGCCGGCGCCCTGAAATCCGCCGGCTATACCGATGTTACCTTCATCGACGCGATGACCGATCGGCTGAGCGACGAGCAGATCCGCGAGCGGATCGCGGCGGTGGAGCCCGACGTGATCGGCGCGACATCGATCACCCCCTCGATCTACGCCGCCGAGGCGATCCTGAAAATGGCCAAGGAAATCCATCCCCGCGCGGTGACCGTGCTGGGGGGGATTCATGCCACGTTCATGTATCAGCAGGTTCTGGTGGAAGCGCCATGGATTGACGTGATCGCACGCGGCGAAGGCGAGGCGATCATCGTCAATCTGCTGAACGCGGTGGCCGGTGGCGACTGGCTGGGCGCGCGCGCCAATGTGCGCGGCCTCGCCTATCTGGAAGACGGCAAGGTCATCGCAACCCCCGCCGAACCCCCGCTCGCCGATGTCGACACGATCAACCCCGATTGGGGTATCCTGAACTGGCCGAACTACAATTACATCCCGCTCGGCGTGCGCGTCGCGATCCCGAATTTCGCGCGCGGCTGCCCGTTCACCTGCAGTTTCTGCTCGCAGTGGAAATTCTGGCGCGATTACCGGGTGCGCGATCCGATCAAGGTGGTCGATGAAATCGAAACCCTGGTGCGTGACCACAATGTCGGGTTCTTCATCCTGGCCGATGAGGAACCGACCATCCACCGCAAGAAATTCGTCCAGTTCTGCGAGGAGCTGGAACGGCGCAACCTGCCGATCAAATGGGGCATCAACACCCGCGTGACCGATATTCTGCGCGATGAGCAGTTATTGCCGCTCTACCGCCGCGCCGGGCTGGTCCATGTCTCGCTCGGCACCGAGGCCGCCTCGCAGCTCAAGCTCGATCTGTTCCGCAAGGAAACCACGATCGCCCAGAACAAAAAAGCGATCCAGCTGCTCAAACAGAACGGCATCGTCACCGAGGCGCAGTTCATCGTCGGTCTGGAAAACGAAACGCGCGAAACCCTGGAAGAGACCTATAAAATGGCGCTCGACTGGGCGCCCGACATGGCGAATTGGGCGATGTTCACGCCATGGCCGTTCTCGGACCTGTTCAAGACCATGGAAGACAAGGTCGAGGTGTTCGACTACTCCAAGTATAATTTCGTCACCCCGATCATGAAGCCCGACTCGATGGAACGGGCCGAATTGCTCGACCGGGTGATGCATAATTACCGCCGGTTCTATCTGCGCAAAACCCTGTTCAGCTACCCGTGGCAGCGCGACAAATTCCGCCGCTCCTATCTGCTCGGTTGTCTGAAGGCCTTCGCCAAGAGCGGTTTCGAGCGGAAATTCTACGATCTCGGCAAGGTCAACTACTGGGGCAAGGCGAGCAAGACCGTCGATTTCGACTTCGATGAAACCCGCCACCGCGCCGATGCCGCGCATGAAGCGGTCGAATTCACCGACACGATCCACGCCGGCAAGCTGGCCGCCGCGCGCCTCGCGGCGCAACGGGCAGCGGTGCCGCCCGGTCCATGACGCCCGATGGCAACGCCCCATGTCTTCGGGCAGATCGGCCCGAACGCCGTCTGGCGTCTGGCCGAAGCGCTCGACGCCGCCGATCTCGCCGCCGCGAAGCGCCGCATCTTCGCGGATGCCGGCCTCGCGCATTACCTCACCGCCATGCCGCAGGCGATGGTGCCCGAGACCGAGGTCATCGCCCTGCACAATGCAATGCGCGCGACGCTCGGAATCGCCCCCGCGCGGCGCATCGGCTTCGATGCCGGTGTCCGGACCGGTGACTATCTGCTGGCGCGCCGCATTCCCCCGCTCGCCCAGGCCGCGCTGCGCGCGCTGCCCCGGCGATGGGCGAGCGCCGCCCTGCTGCGCGCGATCGGCAAGAACGGCTGGACGTTCTGCGGCACCGGCCAGTTTTCCGCCCGCGCCGGCACACCGGTGCGGATCGAGCTGCGCAACTGCCCGATCTGCCGCGACACCGCCGCCGATCAACCGGTCTGCGACTATTATGCCGGCGCGTTCGAGCGGCTGTTCCGTGCCCTGATCGATCCGGCGGCGGAGGTGCGGGAAATTTCATGCCACGCGACCGGCGCCGAGGCCTGCGTGTTCGAAATCGGCGCGTCCCGGCCGATGCAAGCCCTCACCCGGCACCCCGCGCCAGACCCCGCCGGTCCCGCGCCGATCCGGGGATAACCCCCGCCTTAGCCCCGGCCGAAGCAGAGAAACCGCGGATTCTCGAATCCCGGCTTGCCGTAGAGCAACGGCTGTTCGTCCAGCGTCACCACCCGGCCGCCCGCCGCTTCGAGCAGCGCCTGCGGTGCTGCGGTATCCCATTCCATCGTCCGGCCCAGCCGCGGATAAAAATCCGCCACCCCCTCGGCCAACCGGCAGAATTTCAGCGCCGAACCGATATTGGTCAGATGCGCCACCTTGTAGCGCGCCAGATAGGCGGCAAGCTCCGGGTCATCGGCATAATGGCGTGAGGCGAATACGGTCATTCCCTCCGCCGGCGACTGACGTGCCGCGATCGCGCGCCGCCCCGCCGCATCCTGCCGCCAGGCGCCCTCGCCCACGATGCCGCCATAAACCATCCCTTGCGCCGGCGCGCCGACCGCCCCGAGCACCACCCTGCCCTCAACCACCAGCCCGACGCAGACGGCGAATTCATCCCGCCCCGCCGCGAATTCCCGCGTGCCATCGAGCGGATCGACCAGCCAGAACCGCGCCCCCGGCGCAATCATCCGCCCGGCCGCGACCTCTTCCTCGGCGATCACCGGAATCTCCGGAGTCGCCGCGCGCAACCCCGCCACGATCACCCGCTCCGCCCGCATATCCGCCACGGTCACCGGCGATAAATCCGCCTTGTGATCGACGGTGAACCCCCCCGCGCGCACCGCCAGGATTTCGCGCCCCGCCGCCGCCGCCAGACCGGCCGCAAGCTCAAGCATATCGGTGTCATTCATGCCCGCTTCCTATCGCCGGGCTTGGAAAACCGCAACTACAGGGGCATGATGCCGAAACAGGCGACTTGAACCCACAGGGATGAAACGCACCAGCATGATCGAGATCAATTTCGACCACACCAGCCTTCCCGCCGCCGGCGCGCTCGCGCTGCTGCTCGGCGAGGATGAACCCCTCACCGGCCTCGCCGCGGCACTCGATGCCGCGCTCGCCGGCGGCCTGAGCCGCGCGCTCGCCGTCGCCGAATTCAAGGGCAAGCGCGGCCAGAGCGCCATCCTCCTCGCACCCGGCGCCGGGCTCGACCGTGTCGTTGCCATCGGCATCGGCCCCTCCGCCGACCTCACCGCCCACCGCGCCGAAGCCGCCGGCGCCAAAGCCGTCGCCACCGTGATGAAGGACGCCACCGCCGCCATCGCCGGCGATGGTCTCGCCGCCCCGATGCTCGCCCACGCGGCCCTCGGCGCCCGCCTGCGCGCCTACCGCTTCGATCACTATCGCACCACGCTGAAAGATCACGAAAAACCCAAACTCGCCCACCTCGCCATCCTGTCGGACGATGCCGAGGCCGCCGCCACCGTCTACGCCCCGCTCGCCGCCCTCGCCCACGGCGTCGAACTCACGCGCGACCTCGTCTCCGAACCCGCCAACATCCTCACCCCCGAGGAAATGGCCGGCCGCGCCAAATCGCTCAAATCCCTCGGCGTCAAGGTCGAGATCTTCGACCGTCGCGACATGGAGAAACTCGGCTTCGGCGCCTTGCTCGGCGTCGCCATGGGCAGCGCCTGCGAACCGCGCATGGTCGTGATGCAATGGCTCGGCGCCTCGGAGCCCGAGCCCGCCGGCAAACCGGGCAAAAAAAGCAAGATCACGCCGAAGGACCCGATCGTCTTCGTTGGCAAGGGCGTCACCTTCGATACCGGCGGCATCTCGATCAAACCCGCCGCCGGCATGGAAGACATGAAATGGGACATGGCCGGCGCCGGCACCGTGATCGGCCTGATGGCCGCCCTCGCCGGCCGTAAGGCCCGCGTCGATGCCATCGGCCTGGTCGGACTGGTCGAGAACATGCCCTCCGGCACCGCCCAGCGCCCCGGCGACATCGTGACCTCCGCCTCCGGCCAGACCATCGAGGTTCTCAATACCGACGCCGAAGGCCGCCTCGTCCTCGCCGACGTGCTCTGGTACGCCCAAAACCGCTTCAAACCGCGCTTCATGGTCGATCTCGCCACCCTCACCGGCGCCATCATCGTCGCGCTCGGCCACGAAAACGCCGGCCTGTTCGCCAATAACGACGAGCTGGCCGACCGCCTGATCGCCGCCGGCAAACAAACCGGCGAAACCGTCTGGCGCATGCCACTGGATGAAACCTACGACAAACAGATCAATTGCGACATCGCGGATGTCAAAAACATCAGCGGCAGCCGCGCCGCCGGCTCGATCACCGCCGCCCAGTTTCTCCAGCGCTTCGTCAACAAAACCCCCTGGGCCCATCTCGACATCGCCGGCATGGCCTGGGCCACCAAGGACACCGCCGTCGCCCCCAAAGGCGCCACCGGCTACGGCGTCCGCCTGCTCAACCACCTGGTCTCGGCCCATTACGAGCGGTAATGCCCACCGGATGGGAAGCGGGATCGGTGAGGCGACAAGGCCAGGGGGCTTTGCCCCCTGGACCCCCACTAAGGGCTCAGCCCTTAGAACCCGTTTGTTTTAGTCCGGAGAGGGCGATCCAGGCCAGATCGGTCGAGAGTCCGGGACATCGCCCTCTCCGGACTAAAACGAGTGGATTCCAAAGGCTCTGCCTTTGGCGGGGTCCAGGGGCAGCGCCCCTGGCCTTGCTACCCCGCCGCGCCGATCCCCACCCGGCGAGCCTGCCGTGCTGAGCGGGTCCGGTGTGGGCCGGGTGCGGCTGGCGGCGGCGCGGGCGCCGGCGCCGTTGCCGCGTCTGGCGATCGAGGATGCCGCCTTCGTCTCGGATCACTGGCGCCGCTATCATGCGGAAGCGCCATCGCGCCCGCCGTTCGACCTTGCGGCGCTGGGGCCGCTGCCGGTGCGTCTGAACGGTCCGGGATTGATCTGGTCGGCCGGGCGGTTGCTCGACGACAATGCGATCATGCCGGTCTATGTCCGCCCCGAGATCGACCGGCCCGGCTCGACCCTGCTGAGCGCGGCCACGGCACTGCCGGTGCGCCGGGAGCGGCGGCCGGGTCTGGTGTTTCATGGCTGGGGCGTCCGGGTTTACGGTCATTTCCTGATCGAGATGCTCCCCAAGCTGTTGCTGGCGCGGCGATTTCCCGCATTGTTCGCCACCACCGCGCCGGTGCTCGACCGTCAGATGGCCAACTGGATGATCGACATGCTGCACCGTTACTGCGGCATCGATCCGGCGCGGGCGATCTGGTTCGATTCCGCGACCGAACAGCTCGACCTCGATCAGGCGATCGTTCTGCCGTTACTGACGCGGGTGGGCGGCTATCACCCGCTGGTCGCCGAGCTGATCGATGATTTCGTGGCAACCACCGCCCTGCCGCCGGACGCCCCGCGCCCGCGCCTGTTCGTCGCCCGCGGCGATTTCACCAACCCCGCGGCGCCGTGGCGTCGCCTCGCCAACGAGCCGGACCTCGCCGCGATCGCCGCCGAACGCTTCGGCTTTACGGTGATCCAGCCGGAAACACTGGATTTCGCCGCCCAGATCGGGCTGTTCGCCCAGGCGAACATCATTCTCGGCCAGGCCGGATCGGGCATGCACAACGCGCTCTTCGCGCCACCGGGCGCGATCACCGGCATGCTCCGCTTCCCTGCCCCCGACCAATCCGCCATCGCCGCATTGCGCGGCCAGGGCATCGCCTATCTGACCGAGGGGATCAGCGAAATCCAGCCCCATGTCTTCCACGCCGACCCCGCATTATTCACCGGCTTCGTCGAACGCCTGCTCGCCGGCCCGTAGGTCTGACCCCCTGACCACGGCGGCGGCTCCCGCCTCAGATCCGTTCATCGAAACGCTCCGCATGGACCGCGCCGAACACCAGCTCGGCCTGTCGCGCCAGCCGCGTCAAACTCTCGGCGGATGCCGCGCGCGCCACCGGTTCGGGCAGGGGCCGCACCGGCCCGCGCGCGGGATCGAACGCGGCGACCAGCCAGTCCCGCCAGATCCGCCACCGCTCCCAGTCGCCGCGCGGCGGCGGCGGGTCGAGGTTGAGCACCGCCAATCGCCCGGCGGTGCGGCGCAGCGCGGCATCGACCACCAGCGCCATCCGCAGCAGCGGATCAAACGCCCGGTGCGGCTCCATCAACGCCCGCGCGACCGACGCCTCCAGATTATTGCTCGCCAATCCGGCCTGCCGCCGCGCCGCCTCGGGCGATCCCCCCTCGCCGAGCAACGCGGCGAAACTCGCGATCAGATACGCCCGATGCGCCGCAATCGCCGCCGCGCAGGCCGCGCCCAGCCGGTTACCCTCGAAACTCGGCCACAGCGCCAGATTGGCCGCCACCGCCAGCACGCCGCCGGCGATGGTGAACCCCACCCGCGACAAGGCCACCGTCCACTGGCTCATCCCCGGCTCGATCTGTTCGATCAGCAGCACGATCATCGGCGTCAGCACCGCGACATAGGCGCTGTAATTGACCCCCTTGATCGTGAACGCGATCAGGGTGAGCGGGATCATCGCCAGCGCCAGCTCCAACCGCGTGTGGCACACAAGCCCGATCAGCGCCGCGATCCCCCCGCCCGCCGCGGTGCCGGCCACCCGTTCGAGCGCGCGCACCCAGGTCGCCGAAAAATGCGGCTGCAACACGAAAATCACGGTGATCGCCAGCCAATGCCCGAACGGATCACCGAGCCATTGCACAAAGCCGAGCACCGGCGTCGTCACGATCGCGGTGCGCAGCGCGTGGCGCAGCGGCACTGATTCGAGCGTCCAGTTCGCGAGAATCGGCGCCATCACCCGCGCGCGCCAGCCCGGCGCCGGCTGATCGGCGAGCCGCGCGGGTCCCGGCGCGTTCGACACCGTCACGATCACCGACAGCCGATCCGCCACGACATCGAGCAACCGCCGGACCGGCACCGCCGGATCGATCGCGCCGATGTCCTGGCGCAAGCCGTCCAGCGCCGCGCGGATCGAGGGTGTATCGAGCGAGCGATCCGCCTCGATCGCCGGCGCCAGCAGCGCCAGCAGCGGCGCCAGATCACGCAGCGCCGCCCGCGCCGCCGGCGCATGATCCGGCTCGGCCGCCATCGCCTCGCCAACCGCGATCATCGCGCCGAACATCTGATCGAACGTCGCCAGCCGCAGCGCGATCGCATTCGCCCGCTGGCTCGCGGCCCCCCGCCGGCGCATGGTCGCGAGCGTGACGCTCCGCGCCCGTTCGATCGCCTCGCGCACCGCCCGCCGATGCCCACGCGCATGCAGATCGAACCCCTCCTCGTCCGGATTGGACTCCAACGACAGATCGATCAGGTCACGCGCCAGCGCGGCCAGGGCCAGCGCCAGATCCGCCAGCGCCGCCCGTGCGGGATGAAACGGGCGCATCCGCCAGAGTGCCAGCGTCAGCAGCGCCGCCCCCGCCGCCCCGGCCCAGAACGCCACCCCCGGCACCACCGCCGCCATCACCGACCTGATCGGCGTGTCGAGCGAGAGAACAATCGCAACGGCAAGCAAATTACCGGTCTGCAACCCGCCCTGGCCATAGATCCGCGCGAAGCTGCACACGAAAATCGTCAGCCCGGCCAACACAACGGCAACCGGCGGGCTGCGCGCCAGAATGAGCCCGAACACCGCGAAACACAGCGCGCCGAGCACGCCGAAAATCAGCATCGGCGGCAACCGCGCCCGCACCGCACCCCCCGGATCGGCGAAACAGGCGAGCAATGCCCCCAGCGCCGCCAATCCCAGTTGCGGCAGCCCCAGCAGCGACCCCAGCGCCATGGTGCCGGCCACCGCAATCCCCGCCCGCACCCCTTCGAGCAGCGAAATCGCGCGGAAATTCAGGCTCAACCCGGCAAGAGCGGGCAATCCGGCGCGGTCGGCCGCGGCAATCGCGCCGGCCGTGGATTTCACCTCAACCGGCGCCATCACTCGGCAGCGGCGTGCCGAACACCCCGGCGCGGGGAAAGCCATTGGGCGGCAACCGCCCGGCCTGGCCGCGCGCGCCCAGCCATTCCGTGAGTTTGGTCTCCGTGCGGGTCTTGTCGCCCAACCGCCAGGTCAGCCCGTCGGCGAGGGCAAAACTCTTGGCATCCGCCAGCCCGCCATCCTTGTATTTCTGCAAAATCACCCCGGCGCCGCGCGCCATCTCCGGCACCTGATCGAGCGGAAACACCAGCAGCTTGCGGTTCTCGCCGATCACCGCGAGGTGATCCCCGGTGACCGGAAAACAGAATTTCGCCGCCTCGCCGGGCTTGACCGTCAGAATCTGCTTGCCGGTCCGCTTTTCCGCCACCAGCTCGGCGCCGGGAACGATGAATCCCCGCCCCTGGCCATTCGCCACCAGATAGCGCGCGGCGGGATCGGCGACGAACAGGGTCGCGACATCGTCATCATTGCCAAGCTCGATCAGCAGCCGGATCGCCTGCCCATCCCCCCGTCCGCGCGGCAGGTCGGCGGCGCGCAGCGTGTAAATCCGCCCGTTGGTGGCAAACACCGCGATCCGGTCGACGCTGGAGCACCGCAGCAGCGCGCGCAGCCGATCGCCCTCCTTGAATTTCAGCTCGGCATCGGCCACCGCATGGCCTTTCAACGCCCGCACCCACCCTTTGTCGGAAAAAATGATCGTCAACGGCTCGCGCTCGACCAGCGCCTCGGGTGACACCTCGATCACGCGCGGCGCCCCGCCGATACTCGTGCGCCGCGCCCCGAGCGGCCCGGTGCCGAAGCTCTGCCGCATCGCCTCGATTTCCGCCTCGATCCGTGCCCAGCGCTGCGCCGGATCATCGAGCATCGCGTTGAGCGCCGTCTGCTCGGCGCTCAGCGCCTGATGCTCGCGGCGCAGTTCCATTTCCTCGAGCTTGCGCAGGCTGCGCAACCGCATGTTCAAAATCGCCTCGGCCTGCACATCGCTCAGCGCAAACGCCGCGATCAGCACCGGCTTGGGCTCATCCTCGGTGCGGATAATCCGGATCACCTCGTCCAGATTGAGAAACGCGGTGATATAACCTTGCAGTATCTCCAACCGCCGCGCGATCGCCGCCAGCCGGTGGCGCGAGCGCCGTTCGAGCACGACATGCCGATGATCGAGCCAGGCCTGCAACATCTCGGCGAGGTTCATCACCCGCGGCGTCCGCTCGGCATCCAGCACGTTCATGTTCATCGAAAACCGGGTCTCGAGCGCGGTTGCACGAAACACGCTCGCCATCAGCATGTCGGGATCGACCGTGCGCGATTTCGGCTCCAACACGATCCGCACATGCTCGCTGCTCTCGTCGCGAATATCGCCCAGCAGCGGCAGTTTCTTCTCCGCCAGCAATTCCGCGACCTGCTCGATCAGGCGCGATTTCTGCACCTGATACGGAATCTCGGTCACCACGATCTGCCACATCCCGCCCTTGAGGTCGGATTTGCTCCACCGCGCCCGCACCCGCAGCGAACCCCGCCCGGTCTCATACGCGAGGCGAAGCGTCTCGCGGTCCTCGACCAACTCACCCCCGGTCGGAAAATCCGGCCCCTGCACGAATTCCAGCAGTTTCGCCGTCGCCGCCCCCGGATGGCGGATCAGATAAATCGCGGCCGCACATAATTCCCCGGCATTATGCGGCGGAATCGAGGTCGCCATCCCCACCGCGATGCCCGCGGCACCGTTGGCGAGCAGGTTCGGAAACGCGCCAGGCAGCACGACCGGCTCGGAATCCTCATTGTCATAGGTCGGCCGGAAATCGACCGTGTCCTCGTCGATCCCCTCGAGCAGCGCCGCCGCGATCGCGGTCATTCGGCTTTCGGTGTAGCGCATCGCCGCCGCGTTATCGCCGTCGATATTGCCGAAATTACCCTGGCCCTCGATCAGCGGGTAGCGCGAGGCGAAATCCTGCGCCAGCCGCACCAGCGCCTCATAAATCGACATGTCGCCATGCGGATGGAACTTGCCCATCACGTCGCCCACCACGCGGGCGCATTTCTTGAACCCCGACCCCGGGTCGAGCTTGAGTTGCCGCATCGCGAAAATCAGCCGCCGATGCACCGGCTTCAACCCATCGCGCACATCCGGCAGCGAGCGGGACATGATGGTCGAGAGCGCATAGGCCAGATAGCGTTCCGACAATGCGGTCGCCAGCGGCGTATCCTGGATGGTTCCGGTCAGATCATCCGGCATGTATCTCTCCGTTTATCCGTCTCAGCACCAGGTCATAGAGGGCCACCCGCGCCGAGGGAAGCGACGCATGGCGCGCGCCGAACGCATCGCGCGCCAGGAAATGCCCGGTCAGCGCCAACCCCTCGCGGCACGCGTCCAGATCGGCCGCCGCATCGCCGACCAGAAACCCAGGCAACGGCAACAGTCGCGACACCCAGATCCCCGCCGCCGCGCGCGACACCGCCCGCCCGGTGCGCGGCGAGACGAACGCCAGATCATCCACCCCCCCGGTCACCGCACAGGCCGAAAAATCCAGCCCATAGCCAAGCTCGCGCAACAGCGCGACCTCGAAGCGCACCAGCGCCGGCAGCGCCGCCCCCGCGATGCCGATCCCCGCCAGCAACCGAGTCAGCCCCAGAAACGCCGCCGGATGCGCCTCACGCTCCGGCAACACCCCCGCCGCGACCGCACAGGCCGACCGCAGCACCGCCAGCGCCAGCGCATCGTTCATCGCCAGCGCCGCCGCCGGATGCACCAGCTCCCCGGTCAGACTGCCCAATTGCTCCGGCAACCGCGCCACCCAGCGCGCCGCGATCAGATTGCCCTCCTGCCACACCGGCGCCCCCCGGCGCGACGCCCCGCCCCGCGCCAAACCATGCCACGCGCCCCAAGCCTCGGTCAGCACGATCGCCCGCTGATCCCCCTCGCCATACGGCGTCAGACTCAAAACGATTGCCGGGTCCGACCATTCCATCAACGCCAGTCCTCACAACACGAGCGGCAGCGGACGATGCCCCCTACGAAAAACGCCGCCCCGAAGGGCGGCGCTGCTCCGGTCAAACCAACCGAATCGCTCAGTTCTCGCCTTGCGCCTGCTGGTTGCGGCGACGGATCGCGGCCCCCAGAATGTCGCCGAGCGAGGCGCCCGAATCCGACGAGCCGAAATCGGCCATCGCCTGCTTGTCCTCGTCGATCTCCTTGCCTTTGACCGTGAGTTGCAGCTTGCGGGCGGCGCGGTCGACGGCAGTGATCTTGGCATCGATCTTTTCGCCGACGGCGAATTTATCGGGGCGCTGATCGCCTTTGTCGCGGGCCAGTTCGGCGCGGCGAATAAAGCCGGTGAGCACGTCGTCGACCTTCACTTCGAGCCCGTTGGTCTGGACCGCGGTGATCACGCAGGTGACGATCATGCCTTTATGGACGCGATCGAGCACGCCGGCGGCGGGGTCTTCCTCGAGCTGCTTCACACCAAGGCTGATGCGCTCTTTCTCGACATCGACATCGAGCACCTTCGCCTTGACGATATCGCCCTTGTTGAACTTGGCCATCGCCAGCTCGCCCGGCTCATCCCACGACAGATCGGACATATGGACCATGCCGTCGATTTCCGGGGCGAGGCCGATGAACAGGCCGAACTCGGTCATGTTGCGGATCTCGCCTTCGACCAGCGAGCCCACGGGATGATCGTCCATGAACTGTTCCCACGGGTTGCGCGAGACCTGCTTGAGGCCGAGCGAAATCCGCCGCTTGCTGGCATCGACGTCGAGCACCATGACCTCGACTTCCTGGCTGGTCGCCACGATCTTGCCGGGGTGGGCGTTCTTTTTGGTCCAGGACATTTCGGACACGTGAACCAGGCCTTCGACGCCGGGTTCCAACTCCACGAACGCACCGTAATCGGTGATGTTGGTGACGCGGCCGGTGACCTTGATGCCGGGCGGATATTTGACGTCCACACCTTCCCACGGATCGGTCTCGAGCTGCTTCATGCCCAGGCTGATGCGCTGGGTGTCCGAATTGAAGCGGATCACCTGCACGCGCACCGGCTGACCGATGGTGAGTGCTTCGGCGGGATGGTTGATCCGGCGCCACGCGATATCGGTGACATGGAGCAGGCCATCGACGCCGCCGAGATCGACGAACGCGCCGTAATCGGTGATGTTCTTGACCACGCCGTCGAGGATCTGGCCTTCCTTGAGGCCCTGGATCAGTTCCGAACGTTGTTCGGCGCGGGTTTCCTCGAGCACGGCGCGGCGGGAGACAACGATGTTGCCGCGCGCCCGGTCCATCTTCAAAATCTGGAACGGCTGGGACATGCCCATCAGCGGCGTCACATCGCGCACCGGGCGGATATCGACCTGGCTGCCCGGCAGAAAGGCGGTGGCACCGCCGAGATCGACGGTGAACCCGCCCTTGACGCGGCCGTGGATGATGCCGTTGACGCGGGTCTGTGCCTCGTGCGCGCGTTCCAGCGCGGTCCAGGCTTCCTCGCGGCGGGCTTTTTCACGGGAGAGGACGATCGAGCCGTCCTTGTCTTCATAGCGCTCGATGAACAGATCGAACACGTCGCCCGGCTTGACTTCCTGGCCGCCGAATTCCTTGAGCGGGACCCGGCCTTCGCTCTTCAGCCCGACATCGACCACGACGAATTCGTCGTCGATGCGTGAAACGCGGCCTGAAACCACCGAGCCTTCAAAGCCGGTGTTGCTGCCCAATGTGCTGTCGAGCAAGGCAGCGAAATCATCAGTGCCGGTGTATTGGTCTGCGCCGTGCTGGCGCGCAACGGTTGCGATTGAACCCATGAAGCGGTTTAAATCCTTGAAACAAGACCGCTGGTGCGGCCGGTTTGGTATGCGGGCGACAGCCTCGACTGATCCGGCAAGCGCCGGGCCGGTTGAAAAAACATTCCCTAACAGGAATGAGCCGCGAACGGAGTATTCGCAGCCGAGGCGAGAAATACGCATTTAACCGCCCCTGCGCAAGCGCCATCGCACTGGATTCCAAAACTTCTTTCATCCCCCGGGGCCTGCTTCGCCGCCTTTCGCCCTCAACCACCCCGCCGGAGGCTTCGCGTGATCGAATCACATGCTATAAGCCCGCCCCGATGACGCACGCGCACCCCCAGACCGTTCCGCCCGCCCCGCATGACGCCCCAACCCGGCCGCGTCTGTCCATGCTCCTCCTGCTCGCCCCGCTGGCCTTGGGCGGGTGCGGCCTGTTCGGCGGCGGCCACGCCCACACCGGCGCCCAGGCCAAAACCGGTGCTCAGGCCAAGGACGGCAAAACCGCCGCCCTGCCCCCCGCCGGCACGCTTTACGCCGACGGCATCGCCTATCTCCACAAGGGCGAGAACAAAAAAGCCTCCGACTCGTTCAACCAGATCGAGGTCAACTACCCCTATTCCACCTGGGCGACCCATGCCGAACTGCTGCATGGCTACGCCGAATACCGAAGGCAGAATTTCGACTCAGCGGTCGGCGCGCTCAACCGCTTCATCGAACTCCATCCCGCCAGCCCCGATGCCGCCTACGCCTATTACCTGCGCGCGCTCTGCTATTACGAGCAGATCGAGGGCGTCCACCACGACCAGACCTTCACCCTCGAAGCCGTGCAGGCCTTGCAGGACGTCGTCACCCGCTTCCCCGACAGCGCCTACGCGCGTGATGCCCGGATCAAGCTCCGCCTCGCGCAAAACCGTCTGGCCGGCCATGAAATGGCGATCGGCCGCTTCTACGAGCGCCAGAATCTCTACGCCGCCGCCATCAGCCGCTATCAGATCGTGGTGCAGCAATACCAGACCACCACCTTCGTCCCCGAAGCGCTCGAACGCCTGGTCGAATGCTATCTCGACCTCGGCCTGACCAAGGAGGCCGTCCGCACCGCCGCCGTGCTCGGCTACAACTACCCCGGCTCGCACTGGTATCAGGATGCCTACGCCAAGCTCGGCAACCACCACATCGTGAACGGGGTGGTCAAGCCGCACGGCTCCGGCGGCTTCCTGTTCGGGCTGCTCTAAGCCCGCCGTCCCGGTCATGCTCACCGCGCTCTCCATTCGCGACGTGGTGCTGATCGACCGGCTCGATCTCGGTTTCGAACCCGGCCTCGCCGTCTTCACCGGCGAGACCGGCGCCGGCAAATCCATCCTGCTCGACGCGCTCGGCCTCGCCCTCGGCGCGCGCGCCGACGCCGGGCTGATCCGCGCCGAGGCACCGCAGGCCGTCGTCACCGCCTCCTTCACCGTCGCGCCCACCCATCAGGCGCAAACCCTGCTCGACCAGCACGGCATCGAACCGGGCGAGGACATCCTGCTCCGCCGCATCGTCACGCGTGACGGCAAATCCCGCGCCCTGATCAACGACCAGCCGGTCGGCGCCGCCCTGCTGCGCCGCGTCGCCGATCTGCTGATCGAAATCCAGGGCCAACACGCCCAGATCGGCCTCAGCGATCCGGCGACCCAGCGCGCCATGCTCGACGATTACGGCGTCGATCACGCCCTGCGCGCCACCGTCGCCTCGCTGCACAATTCCTGGCAAGCCGCCGAAGCCGCCCGCGCCGATGCCGCCGCCGCCCTCGCCGAAGCCCAGCGCGACGAGGATTTCCTTCGCCACGCGGTCGATGAACTCACAACCCTCGCCCCCCGCCCCGACGAGGAAGACAATCTCGCCGCCGCGCGCCAGCACCTCCAGGGCGCTGAACGCCGCGCCGAGGCCATCGGCACCGCGCTTTCCGAGCTCGCCCCGCGCGAACGCCGCTCCACCGGCCCCGCCGCCACCCTGCGCGCCGCCGCCCGCGCCCTCGCCCGCATCGCCGAAGCCGACCAGGGTCCCGTGATCGGCCAGGCGCTCGCCGCGATCGAACGCGCCGAGGAAGCCCTCGCCGAAGCCGAAACCCTGCTCTCCCGCGCCGCGACCGAGGCCGAGTCCGACCCCAACCGCCTCGAAGCCATCGAGGAACGCCTGTTCGCCCTCCGCGCCATGGCCCGCAAACACGGCGTCACCGCGATCGAACTCCCCACCCTGCTCGCGCAATTCGCCGCCCGCCTCGCCACACTCGATGCCGGCACCGCCGCCCTGCACCAATGCGAAGCCGCCGCCCGCGCCGCCCGCGCCGACTATCTCACCGCCGCCGCCGCCCTCAGCGAGGCCCGCACCCGCGCCGCCGCCAAACTCTCCCGCGCCGTCGGCGCCGAGCTACCGCCGCTGAAACTCGACCGCGCCCGCTTCATCGCCACCTGCACCACCCTGCCCGAACCGCAATGGAGCGCGCGCGGCGCCGATGCCGTGCGCTTCCTCATCGCCACCAACCCCGGCGACACCCCCGGCCCGCTCGACCGCGTCGCCTCCGGCGGCGAGCTCTCCCGCCTGCTGCTGGCGCTCAACGTCGTGCTCGCCGGCGAATCCCCGGTCGGCACCATGATTTTCGACGAGGTCGACAGCGGCATCGGCGGCGCCACCGCCGCCGCCGTCGGCGAACGCCTCGCCCGCATCGCAACGACGACCCAGGTCCTCGTCGTCACCCACTCGCCCCAGGTCGCCGCCCGCGCCGCCACCCATTTCCAGGTCGCGAAATCCAGCGGCCGCACCCGCGCCCAAACCCTGGTCACCCGCCTCGACCCCGCCGCGCGGCGCGAGGAAATCGCCCGCATGCTCGCCGGCGAAACCATCACCGAGGCCGCCCGCAACGCCGCCACCAGCCTGCTCGCCGGCCCATGAGCGACAA
>NZ_JBMFGY010000040.1:24796-26913 GCF_049977125.1 Acidiphilium sp.
CCGCGGCCGATCTCGCCTACCATCGCGACGATCAACCGATCATGGACGACGCCACCTACGACGCGCTCAAACGCGAGGCCGAGGCGCTCGGCATCGCCCTCAACCAGATCGGCGCCGCCCCCAGCGCCGCCTTCGCGAAAATCCGCCACCGCCAGCCGATGCTCTCGCTCGACAACGTGTTCGACCCCGCCGATTTCACCGCCTTCTGCGCCAAAATCCGCCGCTTCCTCGGCCTCGGCGCCGAACCGCTCCATTTCGTCGCCGAACCGAAAATCGACGGCCTGTCGATCTCGCTCACCTACGAACACCACCGCTTCACCCGCGGCGCCACACGCGGCGACGGGACCGACGGCGAAGACGTCACCGAAAATCTGCGCACCCTGCCCGACCTGCCGACCACCCTGCCCCCGGACGCACCCGACTTCATCGAAATCCGCGGCGAAGTCTACATGACCAAACGCGACTTCCTCGCCCTTAACCAGAGCCAGACCCGCCAGTTCGCCAACCCGCGCAACGCCGCCGCCGGCAGCCTGCGCCAGCTCGACCCGCGCATCACCGCCGCCCGCAAACTCTCCCTGTTCGCCTATGCCCGCGGCGCCTTCAGCGCCGCCGACATGTCAAGCGCTTCAAGCGCCGCCACTAGTTCAAGCGCCTTCAGCGCCGCCACCCCAGCCACCACGTCCCCCGCCATCACCACCCATTGGAACTACCTCGCCGCCCTCAAACGCTGGGGCTTTCCCGTCAACCCGCTGATCGAGCGCATCACCGAAACCCAAGCCGAAGCCTTCCAGCAATCCATCGCCGAACGCCGCGCCGGCCTCGATTACGACATCGACGGCGTGGTCTATAAAATCGACGACCTCGCCCTCCAGGACCGCCTCGGCTACGTCGGCCGCGCCCCGCGCTGGGCCGTCGCCTGGAAATTCCCCGCCGAACGCGCGCTCAGCGTGCTGCGCGCCATCACCATCCAGGTCGGCCGCACCGGCGCGCTGACCCCGCGCGCCACGCTCGACCCCGTCAACGTCGGCGGCGTTCTGGTCCAGCACGCCACCCTGCACAACGAAGACGAAATCGCCCGCAAGGACATCCGCATCAACGACACCGTCGAACTCCAACGCGCCGGCGACGTCATTCCCCAAATCATCCGAATCCTGCCCGAACGCCGCCCCGCCGGGTCGCACCCCTTCGTCTTCCCCGACCACTGCCCGGTCTGCGGCGCCCTCGCCATCCGCCCGGCAGGCGAAGTCGTGCGCCGCTGCACCGGCGGCCTGACCTGCGAAGCCCAGGTGGTCGAACGCCTGATCCATTTCTGCTCGCGCGGCGCGTTCGACATCGAAGGCCTGGGCGATAAAACCATCCGCACCCTGCACAGCCTCGGCTGGCTCGCCAGCGCGCCCGACATCTTCCGCCTGCCCGCCCGCACCGCCGACCTCGCCACACTCGAAGGCTGGGGCGAAACCTCCGCCGCCAACCTCGCCGCCGCCATCGAGGCCCGCCGCACCATCCCCCTCGCCCGCTTCATCTTCGCCCTCGGCATCCGCCGCATCGGCGACGCCAACGCCCGCCTGCTCGCCCGCCACTACACAAGCTACACCAACTGGCACCACCAGATGCGCGCCGCCTGCACCATCGGATCAGACGCCCGGCTCGAACTCGGCTCAATCAGCGGCATCGGCCCCTCGATCGCCGAAGAACTCGCCGGATTCTTCGCCGAACCCCACAACATCTCCCTGCTCGACCGCCTGGTCGCCCCACTGACCATCACCGACGAAACCCCCCCCACCGCCCATAACGCCCTGTCCGGCAAAACCATCGTCTTCACCGGCACAATGCAAACCATGTCCCGCCCCGAAGCCAAAGCCCGCGCCGAAACCCTCGGCGCCAAAGTCACCGAATCCGTCTCGAAAAATACCGACTACGTCGTCATCGGCACCGACGCCGGCTCAAAAGCCGCCAAAGCCGCCACCCTCGGCCTCACCACCCTCACCGAAACCCAGTTCCGCACCCTCGCCGGCCTCGCCCCCCCCACCTGACCCGCCACATCGCCGCTGGGGTTTGGGGCGTGATGCATCAAGCCAGTAAGGCCAGGGGGCTTTGCCCCCTGGACCCCCACTAAG
>NZ_JBMFGY010000041.1:0-2650 GCF_049977125.1 Acidiphilium sp.
ATGGGACCTGACCACCCCAAACTCGACGCTATGATGGCGATGGCGAGCATCATCATCCCGCCACCGCCAATGGCGGAAGCGGCGCCAAGGGCGAATGACCGACGCAAATCACGTCGGGTCAGCGCGCCCGTTGTTAACCTGGCCGCACCCGGTTTGGCCGTTGTTGCGTTCCTGGCTTTTCGCCATTGGTTCATCTGGCGCATCGAGTCGCGGATAAATTGCCGGTCGGCCTTCCGCTGCTCCTCGTCTCCCCAGCGTCCGGTTCCCGCGCCGCCATTGCCGGCGGATCGCCGTTTGCGCAGGATTGTCTGGACAGCGGTTTGCTTGCTCCGGACGGGAACGAGCGCTCGACTTTCCGAAATTTCCATGGCGTTAAACCTGTTGTCGAAACCGCGACAAGGTTTTCTTGCCCAACCGATCCGGGCCGAATTTTTCAGGCCGGGATCAAATACGATGATTGTTATATAACCCTCGAAGTGATGACGGCAATCTTTTCGTTTCAGAGGTTGGACATGTTCGAGCCGAGGGATTTGGCTTCGTCCGGTGAAAGGGAGGGTTATTTCGGTTGGCCCTCGTATTCGGCCAGGGGATTGATATGCCGGTGAAGCGGCCGTTCGCGCGTCACCGCGGCCATGATCAAATCCGATCAGCCCCGAGGGGCTTGAGCCGAATTCATCCGTTGTGTCGCAATAACGGCGTTTGCTTCGGCATCAACGCAACCGATGCCGCTCGGTGTTTTCAACGACGGCGACGACATCGTCGCGCATCGTGAATGGGTGCAGGACCTGGCCGACAATCGACGACGGCATCGCGCCATCGATGCCGTATTCGGTCGGCCACGCCTTGGGCAGATGGAGCGTTCCGAACACGCGGTCGACCACGGGCAGCATCGCCGCATAATTCCGGTCTCGCATCGGGTCGTTGGTATGGTGCCAGTGGTGAAAAAATGGTGTCGCAACGATCGATTCCAGAAAGCCGAACCGCCACCGCAGATTGGCATGAATGAAAAACCCCCAGATTGTACCGATGACGATCACAACGGCCGGCGTCGCAACCCCCTGGGTCAACCCGAGTGCAAACAGCGGCATGAAACCACACATCCGGGTGAACACCATGTCGACCGGATGCGCCCGCGTGTTCGATAGGTAATCGAGTTCCGCGGTACTGTGATGAATTGAATGAAACCGCCACAGCAGCGGAACCTCGTGCGACCAACGATGCCCCCAGTAGAAACCAGTCTCGGCCACGAGCAGCGCCAACACTAGTTTTACGCCAAAAGGCAGGGCGGCAATGGTGTGGGTCACGATCGCCGGCATCACGCGATGGAGCGCAGCGGCGAGAATGGCCAGTGGCACCGCAAGCAGCACGCCGACCAAAACCGAGTTTAGCGCATAGTAGATCAGATCGACGCCGAACTGCCTGCGAAAAATGCGCTGCGGGTGGACCGCGACAATCCGCTCGAGCGGCACGAAAATCGCTGAGAGAAGAACGAACCAGACAGCAAGTCGTAACGCCTCGATCATGAACGCGTGCATCACAAATCTCCAACCGCCAGAGCATTCAACCGTCCAGGCGGAATGCCCGGACGGTTGCGATGAATTCAGATTTTGGTGTTCGACACCCCCCGGCGCGCCGAACGTCGGCGACGGAGGACGAGGCCGAGCCCGACCAAGCCACCTCCGAGCAGTGCCAGCGAAGACGGCTCCGGCACGGCCACCTTCTGCACGGACACGTTGGTCAACAACGACATCGGCGGCAAACCCGATGGCGACCCGACCGCGAGAAAGCTCAACACCTCATTGGCGCTATGCGCAACGAATTGCATTGTATCCGTCTGCCAGCCGGTGAATCCTTGACTGGCGTTGTCAATGGTCACCGTGGATTGCGTCGATGTTCCGAAGGAAACCGCCAAGGCCTCGGTTGTCGGGCCAGTGCGGCTCTGCATCTGTGCGCCAGCCCAGTCGAAGCTGACCTGATACGTGCTGCCGATGGAGAGATCCCTGAGGGTCTGTTCGATGCTGCTCTGCACCCCCGCAATCTGCGCGCCATCGAGGCCAATAAACGTGCCCGGACCCGAGGGTGGGGCCTGCACCGACCATAATTTCTCGACGCGGGTGAAAGAGTATTGTCCGACCGCATTATCGATGGTTGCCGCCGTGGCGCTCGGGTACCAGATTTCATAGCCATTATTGCCGGTCCATCCGGTCACGAATTGCCGGTTGTGAACCACGGCGCTTGTGCCGAACTGGGTGCTGACGTTGATTGTCGGCGAGGTCTCGGAGAAATCGCCATTGGTGATGAGGTTCGCACCCGCCTGAGCGATCCCCGCCGAGGCCGCTACCGCCAAGGCTGAAGCGAACATGATTGATGAAATACGCATATAAGACGAACTTTCCTGTGTTATCCTGCACC
Source organism: Acidiphilium sp. (assembly GCF_049977125.1). Taxonomy (NCBI): domain Bacteria; kingdom Pseudomonadati; phylum Pseudomonadota; class Alphaproteobacteria; order Acetobacterales; family Acidocellaceae; genus Acidiphilium; species Acidiphilium sp. Next base: position 2,413 of record NZ_JBMFGY010000041.1, read on the forward strand.
AGCTCAACGACGTTGAATGACCTTCCAATTCGGCCGCCGGTTTCTATCATTCGGTCAACATGACAAAATGACATTGAGCATCGCGATAACATCCCTGGACGCAAGGCAAATTGCGTGCCAATTATTTTTATTATTATAAACAATAGCTTAAGAAAAATATTTTGGGAGTATGTAAAAAATTCTGACAAATCCGTTCTGGTCGACCGCGCTCGGGGCTCTAACCGGTGGGGAAACGGGC
>NZ_JBMFGY010000041.1:2750-7444 GCF_049977125.1 Acidiphilium sp.
AAGGAGGCGGCAAGAATGTGATTTCTAGAGCGTGATGCTTTCAGCCTAACGCTCTATCTCTGTGTTTTTTCGAGCGATTTCAAGCGATTATGTTGCCGTCGCCGCGTCAACCTAATCGCACATCGCTCTAATTTCCACCGAGATAGCGCTGGATGAACTGCCGTGCCCGGTCGGTCGCCGGCGCGGTGAAGAACTCTTCCGGTGCGCCGACTTCGATGATCCTGCCCTGATCGAGCAGCACGATACGGTCTGCGACGGCGCGCGCGAAACTCATTTCATGGGTGACCACCAGCATGGTGTAGCCGTCGCGCGCGAGGTCCTGCATGACGGCCAGGACCTCGCCCACCAGCTCGGGGTCGAGGGCGCTGGTTGGCTCGTCGAACAAGAGAATTTCAGGGCGCATCGCGAGGGCGCGGGCGATGCCGACGCGCTGCTTCTGTCCACCGGACAGACGCGCCGGAAAGGCGTCTTTCTTTGCCAACAGACCAACGCGGTCGAGCAGAGCCTCGGCTTCGACGCGGACCTCCCGGGCGGGGCGACGTTGCACATGGACGGGCGCCTCCATCACGTTACCAAGCACCGTGAGGTGTGGCCATAATGCGAAATGCTGGAACACCATGCCCATCCGCGTGCGGATGAGGGAGAGATCAGAATCCGACATCCTCGCATGGCCGCCGGGATAAAAGCCGATGCGCACGCCGGCAAGGTGGATATCACCGGTATCCGGAGGTGCCAGCCAGTTGATGCAACGCAGCAAGGTGGACTTACCCGAGCCCGAGGGGCCGAGGACGCAGATCACCTCGCCGCGCCGCACGGTCAAATTGATATCCGTCAGAACGGTGTGGCCGGCGAAGGATTTTTGCAGGCCGGCCACCGAAAGGAGGATATCTGACCCCGTTGCAGCCGAGGCTTGCAGGGTCGCGGTGGCGTTGGGCGATGGCGCGGCGGCGCTGGCAATCGCGTTCAGCATTGGCGTTCCTTTCGTCGGCCGGGTCATCTGATGAGGTCGGCATGCCGCAACGAGGCGCGCACGCCGAATTCGACGATCAAGCAAAGCATCCAGTAGAGCAGGCCCGCGCACACGAAAGAGGCGAAGGGAATGTAGTACGTCGCCTGAAGTTCATTGGCGGAATACGTCAGTTCCTCGACAGTGATGATGACGAGGAAGGCGCTGTCTTTGATGATCTGGATCGTCTGGTTGCCGAGGGTGGGCAGCGCGATCATGAATAATGGCTTGAAAATGATGCGTCGCAGGAGGCGCAGACCGTGATAGCCGAAGGCGTGTCCGGCCTCGATCTGCTCGTGCGGTATCTGGACCCAGGCGGCGCGAAGCAGTTCAGCGAAATAGGCGGCGTTATACAGCGTCAAGGAGACGATCCCGGCCATCAGCGGGTCGAGCGTAATGTGCCATGCCGGCAGGCCGTAATAGATCAGGTAGAGAAACAGCAGGAACGGGACGCAGCGCATCAGGTCAATCAGCGCCGTGACCGCGCGGGCGGCGGGGCGGAAGCGCAAGCCAAGGGCGAAGAAGGCGAGTGCTGCCGAGAAGGCGCAGGCGGTCGCAATGGCGCTGATCTCGAATGTTGTGACGAGACCGTGCAAGATCATGTTACGATGTTGCCAGACGATCAACCAGCCTTTCATAAGGCGACACTAAACTTGCGTGCGATCACGCGCTGTGCCCCGATAAGGGCGCCGATCAGCACCACGTAGAGCAGCAGAGCGATCAGGAAGGGCGGGATCGGCGCGTAGGTCTGCGCGCCGATCCGCACGGCTGCCCGCGTGGTATCGACCAGCCCGATGACCGCGACGGCCGGGCTGACTTTGATAATGAGGGTGACCTCGTTCATCAACGCGGGCAGGCTGGCTCGGAACACCTGCGGCAGCACGATCCGGCGAAACCGTAGACCACGTCTCATGCCGCACGCGATCGCGGCATCGAGCTGGTCACGCGGGAATGCGAGCAGCGCGGCGCGCCAAATTTCGCAGTCGAACGCCATCGTGCCGGCACCGAGCACAGCGATCGCCGCCTCCAGGCGGTTTGGCGCGAAGCCAAGTCCCGGCAGGGCGAAATAGACGAGAAGCACCAGCGTTACCGAAGGAATAGCGCGTAGCAGGCTGACCAACATGGCCACCAGCGGGGCCACCAGGGGCACGCGGTACCAGCGGATCAGCGCGAGCCCGAGACCGAGCGGGACGCCGATACATACCGCGGACAGCGACACTAAAATTGTAATCCGCATCCCCTCGAGCAAGGCGATAAGGTCGGCCGTATTCATGCAAAGAAACTACGCGACTGGCTTGCTCGGAAGGTTTTTGAAGACAGTCCCGAACCATTTTTCTTGCAGTTTCGCCATCGTGCCGTCTTTGCGGGCGGCCGCGATTTTTTCGTCGAACAACGAAAGCAATGCGCTGTTGCCTTTCTTCATCGCCCAGGCGATGTAGATCGGCTTCGAAACCGGCTGGCCAAGAGCGAAGACTCCGGGCCGTTTTGCCACCGCATCTCGAAGGTTCAAATATGTATTAACAACATAGTCGAGCCGGCCGGACGCGAGGTCTTGATAGGCCGAGGGGTAGTCCTGGTATTGCACCACTTTTCCGAGTTTGCCGCCCGTTTTCTTCAGCATGTCGTTAAGTTGAGGCAATAAACTTAGCATTGCACTGCCTGCCTCGACGCCAAGGGTGAGGCCGCTGAGGTCCTTGATGTCAGTAATTCGTCTGTCGTCAGCGCGTTTCATATAGTAATCCACGCTTTCCGCGACGGGGCTGGTGAAATCAAGCGTCTTCAGCCGTTGGGGCGTGATGAGCACCGCGGTGACCGCCACGTCGTACTTGCCGGTGACCACGCCCGGCAAGATGCCGGTCCAGGGGATCATGTCGTGGTGAACCTTGAAGCCCATGGTCTTCGATAGCGTGGCGAATAATTCGATGTCATATCCGGTGGGTTTGCCGTTCTCGACGAATTCGAAGGGCTGGAAATCATCCTCGCTCGCCACGTTGATCACGCCCCGCTTGCGGATCTCCGCCAGGGTCGCGGCACGCGCGCCGACGGGTAGGCCCGCCAGCGATGCGGCAGGAAGGAATGCGAGCAGTTGCAAGGCTCGACGGCGCTCTATCAGGGTCGGTTTCGGGTCGATCGGCATGCTTGTCTCCGTTTCCTTTGGTCGATGGGTCAAGGGTTCAATGGAAAGTTAGCAAGACTTATGCCAATGAGATTCGAGAATTTTTCTATCAGTAGACTGATGAAATGCCTTGAAATTGGGCATTCCGTCAGGGTCTTGTGCCTCAAAGGAGCAGGAATACGCATGAGATGGATCGATGTCGCCAGCGAGATGGAGGCGGGACACTCAAACGGACTGGAGGTCGAGGTTGCTGGTATCGCGCTTCTCTTGCGCCGGATCGACGGCGGGATATTCGCCCTGTCTGCGACCTGCCCGCATCATGCCGCCTGGCTCAGCCAAGGGCGTTTCGGAGACGGGCGCGTTTTTTGTCCGCGCCATGGCGGCGTATTTGATCTTGCGACAGGTCGGCGGATCGCCGGTCCGTTCTGCCCGGACCTGCCGGTCTATCCGGTGCGGATCGTCGGCGGGCGGGTGGAGGTCGCGCTGTGAGCCGTTGCGCCCGGCTTAGAGTGTTATGCTTTCAGCATAACACTCTAGCACGATGTTTTTTCGAGCGATTTCATGCGGTTATGTTGCCGCTGTCGCGTCAACTTAATCGCATATCGCTCTAGTCAAGGCGAAGCGGGGCGCGGCCGTATTCGTTGCCTTCGTCGACCAGCAGGCGGAGGGCCGTCATGAAGGAGGCGCGTCGGGCGGGCGGCAGAGCCTCGATCGTGCGCCGGTGGGCACGAGCGACGGCCTCATCCATGGCAACGAGAACTCGCGAGCCGGAGGCGGTGAGAGTGACACATTTGATCCGCCGGTCGGTCCGGCCCGGGGCGCGCCGCACAACGCCGCGTCCTTCAAGGCGGGCCAGAACATTGGCGAGTGTCGCGCGGTCCACACCGACCTCATGGGCGAGTGCGGTCTGGTCAAGGCCGGGCTGTGCGGCGACCACCGTCATGATGCTGAATTGCACCGGCGTGATATCGAACGCGGCGCATTCCTCGGCAAAGAGGGCCAAATGGATCTGATGCAGCCGGCGGATCAAGAAGCCGGGACGGTCGGTCAGGGCGATGGGATGGCGTGCGTGCATCAGGTCCGCAGGCTAATCAATCGCCGCAGCAAGCGCCAGAGTGCGCCAAGCATTAACCCGGCACCGATCGGCCGCGCTGTGACGACTGTGGCGCCGCCATCACCACGAAGACGGGCTTCAAGCGTGCGCGCGGTCTGTTCGACCAATTCCGCCGCGAACGCCTCGACGATCGGCCGGCGGCCGAATTGCGCGAGCGGTCCACGGAGCGAATAACCCATTGCGATCGTCAGGCGGGAAGCGGTCGTATCCTCGGCGGCGACACTGAAGGTGACATCGCCGGTCAGGGTGGTGCCGCTCGCCGTGTCGCGGCCGCTGCCTTCGAGGCTGCCCGCAAGCGTCGTATCATCCAGATGGAGACAGGCACTGCCGGCGAAGCATGTGCGGATCGGGCCAAGGGCGGCAACCATCGCGCCATGGATTGTATCGCCGTCCACACGGTCGAGCGTGGCGCCGGGAACGCAGGTGGCGATGAGGGCGGGGTTTCGTATGGCGTCCCA
>NZ_JBMFGY010000041.1:7544-21928 GCF_049977125.1 Acidiphilium sp.
CCATGGCGTGGGCAAATTCCCCGGGTTTGCGACAGGCTTTGCGATAGGCCCAACGCGCTGCGGTGGACGGGCGGGGAACACGAACCGCGCGCAGGATCTCGCCCGGCTTCAGCACCGTGCGGAAGGCGCCGATCGACCACTCAGTGATCGGAATGATCCGCCCGCCGTTGGGATGAAACGTCAGCATCTCAGCGTTGAGCGCGGTCAGGGTACAGAGCCAGTCTGCCGCCGGATCGGCATGGCAAAGGCTGCCGCCAATGGTGCCGCGGTTGCGGACCGCGCGATAGGCAATGCCTTCGGCGATACCGGCGAGGATGTTGCCTGGCAGGTCAGGGCAAGCACCGTCCGCGATCATCCCATGCGTCATGGCGGCGCCGATCGTGATATGGCTGCCATCGCTGTCAGCGCCGTGCAGGGCGGTGATCGGCGCGAGGGGAACCAGCATCGCGGGACGGGCGAGACGGAGGTTCAGCATCGGCATCAGTGACTGGCCGCCGGCGATGGCGCTCGCCGCCCTGTCAGCGGCCAGTATCGTGGATGCTTCCGTGAGTGACGCCGCCGGGGCGATGGTAAAGGCGACCGGCTTCACGAGCCCGCCTTCGCTGCGAGCACGGCTTCGAGAACACGGTGCGGCGTGATCGGCAGGCGATCGATCCGCGCACCGATGCCACGCAGTGCGTCGTTGACCGCATTGGCGATTGCGGCCGGCGGTCCGATGGCACCCCCCTCACCGATGCCCTTCTGGCCGAACTCGGTATAGGGCGAAGGGGTTTCCATGTGTTCGATCCGCACGTTCGGGACTTCGGTGGCACCGGGCAGGATATACTCAGCGAGCGTCGTCGCGAGGGGCTGACCGGCCTCATCGAACGGCATCTCTTCGTAGAGCGCCGTGCCGATCCCCTGCGCGATACCCCCGATCACCTGCCCATCCACGATCATCGGGTTGACGAGAACACCACCATCTTCGCAGACCACGTAATCGAGGATGCGGACGTCACCCATCTCGATATCGACGGCAACCACTGCGGCATGGGCGGCATAGCTGAAGGTTCCGGTATCCCGTATCGTGCGGTAACCTTCGGTAACCTCCAGTCCGCCAGAGGCCAGATCGGGCGGCAGGTCCTGCGGGCGCAGATACCAGGTCGCCGCAATATCGCCGATGGTGACGGAGGCGGCGCCGGCCCTGACGAGATTGCCGCCGACCACGATGGCGTCCTGCGGAACCTGCAGCAGATGCGCACCGATCCGCCCGATCCGCACCGCGAGCGCCTTGCACGCAGCGGAAACGGCGCCACCGGCCATGACCATGCAGCGCGACCCCCAGGTGCCGGTCGAATAGGGCGTCAGCGCGGTGTCGCCGTGCACGATACGGATGCGCTCGATCGGGATACCAAGCCGTTCGTGCGCGACTTGCGCGAGCGTCGTCTCCAGCCCCTGGCCATGCGACTGGATGCCGACTCGCACTTCAAGTCCGCCATCCGGTGTCAGCCGCGCGGTTGCCTGCTCATAGCCGGGGACCATTGGAATACCCCAGCCGTGATAGACCGAGGTACCGTGCGCCGCTTGCTCGCAGAAGATTGCGAAGCCGAGGCCGATGCGCTCGGGTCCGCGCGCTTGCGACTGTCGCTGGCGTATCGCCGGGACATCAATACAAGCGACCACGCGACGCAAGCATTCGCCATAGTCGCCGCTGTCGAAATGCTTGCCGGTAATGTTGTCGAACGGCATGGCGTCGGACGGCACCAGATTGCGCATCCGCACCTCATGCGGTTCGATCCCGATTTCATGGGCGATGGCATCGATCATCGTTTCCATCGCGTAGCAGACGCCGGCGCGGGCCACGCCGCGATAGGGTACGATGCCCGGCTTGTTGGTGGCCGCGGACCATGTGACGCAGCGATAGGCGTCCATGACATAGGGGCCGGGCAGGATGCTCGCGACTTGTGCCGCTTCAAGGCAGGACGAAAACGGATAGATCGAGTACGCCCCAGCATCGACGGTCGCATTTGCCGTAAGCGCGATGAGTCTGCCATCGTGATCGGCATGAGCCGTCATTTCGTAATGGTGCTCGCGGCAGTTGGCGTTGCCGGCAAGCTGCTCGCGCCGATCTTCAATCCAGCGGACCGGATGCCCTTGTCGGCAGGCGAGGGCAGCGGCGCAAAGCTCCTCGGGCAGCAGGATGCCCTTGTAGCCGAACCCGCCGCCGACATCCGGGGCGATCACCCGGACCTGGTCCTCGCTTAGACCCAGACAGCCGGCGAGACCGGTGCGGATGATATGGGGCATCTGGGTTGAGCTATGCAGGGTGAGTTGTTCCAGTCGCCGATCCCACACGGCAACGACGCCCCGCCCTTCGATGGGCGACATGCACTGGCGCGCAGTACGCAACGTGCGCCGGACGACCACGGGGGCTTCGGCCCGGATGGCGGCGATGTTGGCTTCAATTCTGGATTCGAGGATGACATTGTCGGCCCAGCTATCGTGCACCAGGGGGGCGCCAGCAGCGCGGGCAGCAAGCATGTCGACGATGGCCGGAAGCTCCGTGTAGTCCACTTCAACCAGAGCGGCGATGTCTTCGGCAGCGGCGCGGCTATCGGCAAGGCAGGCGGCGACCGCCTCGCCGACATGGCGTACTTTGCCGGTTGCAAGTGCTGGTTGGGAGGACGCTTTGAAACCAGGCAGTCCCGACAGGGCGGTTATCGGTGCAATTTCTGGAAGATCCGTAGCCGTGAAGACGACATCCTCAAATCCTGCGGGCTTGCGGATCGCACCGACCATAGCATGGGCGAGCGGGCTGCGGACGAAGACGAGGTCTTTCATGCCGGGCAACTTGATATCGGCCACGTATTCGCCGCGGCCGCGGAGGTAGCGGTCGTCTTCCTTGCGACGAACCGACGCGCCGACGCCGGAACGGATTTCGGCCTGAACGGTCATATCGTCTCCCGCGGTCGGAAAGAAGTCTTGCACGCTGTTTCTATTGTCAGCATACTGATGGCTGATCTGGCAAGCCCTGATTGCGATAACCGATGATGAAACATCCGGCCGCCGGCGGGGCGGTCGCTGGCGAGGAGTCAAGTCATGGACCGGACATGTGATCTGCTGCTGCGCGGGGGACGCGTGATCGACCCGGCCTCAGGCCGGGACGAAATAGCCGATGTTGCGATCTCTGACGGTCGGATCCTCGCAGTGGGTCGCGATATGCCGGACGGCGCGCACGAAACGCTGGACATGAGCGGGCGCGTCGTGATCCCGGGCATGATCGATACCCATGGGCACGTCTACCAGCACGTGACCGGGAAGTTCGGGCTTGATCCCGATCTTGTCGGCGTGGGCTCCGGCGTGACGACGGTGGTGGATCAAGGCGGCCCGAGCTGCATGACGATCGGCGGCTTCCGCCATTTCATCGCCGCCCCCGCGCAGACGCGGGTATTGTGCTTCATTTCCGCCTATCTGGTGGGCGGGCTGGAAGGGCATCTCTATCCCGAGCTTTACGGCCCAGGGCAACTCAACGTCGAACACACGGTGCGTGCGGCACGGGAGAATGCCGATCTGGTGCGTGGCGTGAAGGCGCATGCCGAGATCGGTGGCGCCTCGCGGTGGGGGCTCGATGTCATCCGCATCGGCAAGGAAATTGCGCGTGAGGCGGGGCTGCCGCTTTATATCCATCTCGGCCAGCTTTGGCCGGAAAAAGACGGGGTGTCGCTCGATCCGGACGAGGTGGTACGGGCGCTCATACCGATCATGGAGCCGGGCGACATTCTGGCCCATCCGTTCACCCGCCATCCCGGTGGATTCGTTTCCACCGAAACCGGCATGGTGCATCCGGTGGTGTGGGAAGCTCTCGAGCGGGGGGTCACGGTGGATGTTGGCCACGGTTCGCATTTTTCGTTTGAGATGGCACGGAAGGTCATGGAAGCTGGAATCCGGCCCTATACGCTCGGCGCGGACATGCACGGCTACAATGTTCGCCTACCCGATGCGACAGATAACGAGACCCGCAAGATCAATCCGTTCTTCGGCGTGGCGCCATTCAACCTGACCAATGCGATGACCAAGATGCTGACACTCGGGATGACGCTGCCGGACGTGGTGGCGACGGTCACGGCAAACCCGGCGCGAATGCTCCGGCTTGACCACGAGATCGGCGCGCTACGGCCGGGGATGGTAGCCGATGTGTCCGTGTTGAAGCTGGAAACCGGGCGTTTCGAGTTGGCGGACAATAGCGGGATGAAGGTCACGGCCTCCGAGATGATCGTGCCGGTGATGGCGTTCCGCGAGGGCCGGCGGTTCGACGTGTCCAGCCCGCTGGTACCGGCACCTATCCCGGTGGCCGCGTGATGGCTCCCATCGAGGCGGCGCCGCACCGTAACTGGGGTACGATGAGCCGCAAGGCGCGAAACCTCGCCTACAATAACAGCGCGGCGGTTGCAGACAGTCCAGCACTTAACGAGGCGCGGATCGCAGCGTCGCGCGCATTCCGGGCGCGCCACACAGGTGCACTCGGCCTGCGTTATGGCGAGCGTGAGCGCAATTTGTGGGACATCTACCCGGCCGGGCAGCCCGGGGCGCCGTGCCTCGTGTTCATCCATGGCGGCTACTGGCAGCGCAACCGGCACGAGGAATTCGCATGCCTTGCCGAAGGTGTGCTGGCGCGCGGATGGTCCTGCGCGATGCCCGGCTACACACTGGCTCCGGATATTTCCTTCGGGGGGATCGTTGCCGAAATCGATATGGCGCTGGATTTTCTGGCGGCGCAGGGGGCGGAACACGGTGTGACCGGGCCCGTCATACTGTCTGGCTGGTCGGCTGGAGGACATCTGGCAGCCGCATGTTTCGGGCATTCGCGGGTGACGGCGGGGATTGCGATTTCCGGCGTTTTCGAACTCGGCCCGCTACGCGACACCTATCTCGATGAGAATCTGCATCTGTCGGACCAGGAAATCGAGACGTTCTCGCCCCTGCGACGGCCACCAGTTCAAAAGCCCTTGGCGATTGCCTATGGCTCACGCGAGGTCCCGGCTTTGGTGGAGGACAGCCGGGCCTTGCATCGTCACCGTGCGGCGCATCACGCACCGGGGCCGCTGATGCCGGTAGCGGGGGCGAATCATTTTACGATACTTGATGAACTGCGTGCGCCCGATGGCGACCTCGTACGGCTAGCGATGATGATGGTACCCGGCACTTGAATGATCGCACTTCGGGAACGGGTCAACGGCAATGAGACAGCTGGGTGGGGCGATTAGCCCCAAGGCCGCTGAGCGAACCGTCTCCGGACTGAGGAACTCGATCCGCCGCCTGATCACCAACGTCCATCCCTGCGGAGACGCACTTGAATGACGAGAAAACGCTCTCATAAAATAACACACTAAAAATTTCGATATTTTTCACAATAAGTTACCTCTTTAATAATAAAAATGATGTAGTTTTCTACGAATAGTGACGGAGTCATCATTTAGACGTTACAATAAAACATTAATTATCCGTCACTAAATAAAAATTTAGATATCCCTCTATTTCATCGAGGATACATATTTTGAATCAAACAAACTTGGTTCCACAACCGACTGATTTGACTTAATTTCGCCTTGCAGCTTCATCAATTTTGTAACAAGCGCGACGTTCGCTTTATAGGGTATAATCTTAAAATGACCAGACCCCGTCATCATATACTTCATCTCAGCAAGTGTTGGATTAATGACCATCTTGTACTGTGCTTTTGCATCGGCTGGTGAGATACCGAGTGCTTTGCCGATAATGGCATAGGATTCCGTGGGATGGGATTTGATATACTTACTGCCTTCGAGAAATCCCCTGATAATGGCCGGCATGGCGGCCGGGTGGGCTTTCAGAAAGCTCGTCTTGACGGCGAAATTGTCGGTGATCAGGCCGGGTGCCGCGGCCGAGGTGAAGAGGGCGTGGAACTTCGGGTTGGCCGTGACCAGCGAGATATGCGGCGCCCAGGTGACGCCTGCTTCGGCATGGCCGCCGATCAGTGCGGCCGGGACATCCGAGGCGGGCATGTTGGTCGATTTCACATCGGCCAGGGTGAGTTTGGCCTGATGCAGCGCGTAGGCGAGGAGAAGCTCGGAATAGGAGGTGGTGTCGAGCGGGATGGTCTTGCCGCGCAGATCCGCCACCGAGGTGATCGATTTGCTCGCGACGATGGCGTCGGCCCCGTTCGAATAGTCGATCGGCATGACGATTTTGATGTCGAAGCCTTTGAGATGGTCGCCGATCACCTGGTTCATCGAGAGGTCGGCGGAATCGACCGAGCCCGATACGACGGCGGCGTTGATGCCGGTTTCCATATGGACGAATTTGATCGGGTAGGCGCCGAAGAAATGCTTGTCCGATGCGACGAACAGCGGGGCGAAGCCGATCCAGGCGTTCATCGCGAAGGTCACCGGGGTGGCGGCCTGCGCGGCGGGTGCGGTGAGCGACAGGGTGGCGGCGAGCAGGCCGGCGAGTTTGTAAGCGTTCATGGTTGATTCCCAGAATGGTGAGAGGTTGCGGGTTCGGTGAGGGAGCGCAGTCCTTCGAGATCGGCGGACATGCCGGCGGTGGCGCGGATACGGTCGGTGATGGTGCGTTTGAGGGCGATGAAGGCGGGATCGAGGCGGAGGTCGCGGTGGCGGGTGGTGAAGGGGACATCCTCGATCGCATCGATCCGGCCGGGGTGCGGCGCCATGACCACGACGCGGTCGGCGAGGTAGATCGCTTCCTCGACATCGTGGGTGACGAAGAGGATGGTTTTCCGCTCGGCGGATTTCACGTGCAGGATGAGATCGTGCATGACTTCGCGGGTCTGGGCATCGAGCGCGCCGAAGGGTTCGTCCATCAGCAGGACGGCGGGTTTGGCCATCAGGGCGCGGGCGATGGCGACGCGCTGGCGCATGCCGCCGGAGAGCTGCCTGGGGTAGGCGTGTTCGACGCGGGCGAGACCCATCAGGTTGAGCAGGGCGACGCTGCGGCGCGTGGCATCGCCGATTTCACTGTCGGTCGCATCGTGGGCGTGGGCGGCGAGGGACCGGCAGAAGCGGATGTTCTGCATCACGGTCAGCCATGGGTAGAGGCTGTAATCCTGGAACACCATGGTCCGGTCGCGCCCGGGGCCGGTGACGGGTTGGCCATCGACCAGGATGCGGCCGGCGGTGCGGGTTTCCAGCCCGGCGATGATGCGCAGCAGGGTGGATTTGCCGCAGCCGGATGCGCCGACGATGGCGGTGAAGCTGCCTTGTTCGACCGCGAGATCGATCGGGCGGAGCGCTTCGAAGCCGCCGGGGAAGGTTTTCGAGACGCCGTGCAGGACGACGGAATTGGTCATTGCAGCCACGGAAACATGAAGCGGTGCAGGCGGCGCAGGATCTGGTCGGTCAGCAGGCCGATCAGGCCGATCAGGATGATGCCGACGAAGATCTTGTCGGTCTGCAGGAAGCGCTGGGCGCGGAGGATGGCGTAGCCGAGGCCGGAATTGGCGGCGATGAGTTCGGCGACGACGAGATAGGTCCAGGCGAAGCCGAGGGTGATCCGCAGCGTGTCGAGCATCGCCGGCATGGCCGAGCGGAGCATGACGAGGCGCATGATCTCGCGGTTGGTGGCGCCGAGGGTGCGGGCGGCTTCGATCTGCGCCATCGGCACGCGGTTCGCGTCCTCGGAGATCATCAGGACCATCTGGAAGAAGGTGCCGATCCAGATCAGCGCGATTTTCGATGATTCGCCGAGGCCGAACCAGAGCAGCACCAGGGGCACGAAGGCGACCGCGGGGAGGTAGCGGGCGAATTCCATCATCGGTTCGAACAGGGCGCGCACCGGCCGGTAGGCGCCGATGAACAGGCCGAGCGGCACGGCCATGACCGCCGAGAGGGCGAAGCCGGCCATCACCCGGTAGACCGATATGCCGATGTCGTTGACCAGATTGCCGGTCTGCCACCAGTCGATCAGGGCGCGGATCACGGCGACCGGGCCGGGCAGGAACAGCGGGTTGACCGAACCGCTGGCCGCCACCGCCCACCACAGGGCGAGCAGGCCGAGGAAGCTCGCGGTCGCCATGCCGAGATAGCGCCGGCGGTCGAGCTCGCCGCGCACGACCCAGACCGGCGGGCGGGTCATTGCGGATCGGTCCGCGGACGGAAGCGGGGGGTGGGCGAGATCGTCCGTCATGTCGTCGGTCATTCCAGCCATTGGGGGAACCTGTCCTGGGTGCGGAAGAAATCGAGGTCGTGGTTGGGCCAGAGATGTGCGCCGCATGCGCAGGCGCGGGATTTCAGGGCGCGGATCGAGGCGAGTGCGGCGTCTTCGTCGTCGCGGTAGCAGAGGCCGGGGGCGATTTCGTGTTCGAGATTCTCGACGAGGTCGGCCGCGTCGCCGCAGAGCAGGATCGGGGCGCCGTGGGGGCGTTCGATCAGCATCGACATATGGCCGGCGGTGTGGCCCGGGCTTTCGATCGCGGTGACGCCGGGGACCAGATCGTATTCGCCGTTCTGGAGGCGCCATCGGTAATCGGCGGCGAAATCGTCCGGAAAATAGCCGCGCGCGCCGGGTTCATCGGCGGCGATCCGTTCGGCCGCGTGGACGTGGATGTCGGCATGGGCGAAATCGTGCAGGCCGCCGGCATGGTCGAAATGCAGGTGACCGAGGAAGACGAGGTCGATGTCGTGCGGGTCGAGCCCGAGCGTGCGCAGACGGGCGGGGAGACGGTGATCGTCCGGCATGTCCGGCGGGGGGAACGGCAGATGTCCGTAGTAGCGGGCGCGCAGGGCGGGATCGTCGATCTTGCGATAGTCGCAGCCGACATCGTAGAGAATCCGGCCCTGGGTGGTTTCGATCAGGTAGGCGAGGATCGGGGCCTCGATTTTCGTCCCCATGCCGCGGTTCCGGGTCGAGATCGACTTGTCGTAGGTGTAGGTGCCGGTGAGCAGGGGCCAGAATTTGCGGACGGCGGTCATGCGAACGCCTGTTTCTCGATGGCGGCGGTCGCTTCGCGTAAGGTCAGGAAGGGCTTCTTTTTTGAAAAAAAGAAGCAAAAAACTTTTTTGATCTGTTCCATCAGCGTTGAAACCGGCACGGACCAAACGAACAAAGTTTTTTTTGCTTCTTTTTTGTTCACAAAAAAGAAGAGTCTTCGCTGTCTTGTCCAGCCGTGTTGCGCGCCAAGGATCGATAGGGCTGTGAGTGTCATCATGATGCGGTGAGGAACGACACGCCGACCGCGCCGAGGAAGCCTGCCGCGCGATCGCCCTCGGGGGCGACGTTGCCGTAGTCGGAGGCGAGGACGCGGGCGACCCGGTAGTGATGGTAGCTTGCGAGCAGGGAGCGGACGGGCAGGACCTGGGTGCGATCGTCGGCGTAGAGTTTTCGGTGCAGTTTCGCGAGGCGATACCAGGGCTCGGCGGGTTTGGCGTGATGCGCGTTGTGATAGGCGAAATTGAGGACCAGCAGGTTCAACCAGGGGTGATCGGCGCTGACCACGTCGGAATAGGTGTTGGCGTGTTCGTAGGCGCGGTCCCGGATCATGGCGGTGGGGGCGGCATGTAGATCGGGGGCGTGGTAGACGTCGAACGTGTGCTGAAACGCATCCTCGAACCTCAGGATATGCAGGAAGATCGCGTAGGCGATGGCGTAGGCGGCGAGGGCGGCGGGTGCGGCGAGACCGAGTGCGGCGAACGCCGCCATGCGCAGCGCGAGGACCGCGATGAGGCGGGCGCGTGCCGCACCGCCGAGCCGCCAGCGGTGGTGAATGATCAGGCCGCGCATGAGGTATTCCACTGCGGGGACATAGACATATTCCAGCGCGAGCACGGCGGTGCGGAACCAGGACGGGGCGGCGTGCAGGACGGCGCGGTAGTCGAAACTGACGACATCGAGACGGTCGGCGTGGTGGCGGAGGTGTTTTTCCTTGAGCCCGGCATAAGGTGCGATGCAGGCGCCCGACATCCAGGCCAGGGCGGCGCCCAGACGGTCGTTGTTGCGGGTGCGGGCGAAGATGGTGCCGTGTTCGCATTCATGGATCAGATAGGCGCTGATCGCGAGCGTGTGGGCAATCAGCAGAATCCCGCAGATCGTGCCGATCGGGCCGGCGCCGGCGATCAGGATGATGCCACCGATCCAGCCCATGACGGCGTAGGTCAGTGCCGCAAGGTTGAGGATGATGCCGTCGCGGTAGCGAAACAGACTAATCATGAGGTTGGTTCCTGAATCGAAGTTTTCGCGATACTGGCGCGGTAGGCGCGCCAGCCGCCGTGGGCGGTGATGTCCATCGCGTCGGCGAGGGCGTCGGGTTCGCAGCAGAAGCCGGGGTGGAGCGTGCCGTCGGCGAGTTCGACTTTGCCGATGGTCATCGGGGGCGGGAGGGATGCGACGAAGCTGGCGAAGGCTGCGGGGGTGAGCGACCAGCGTTCCACCGCGATGGTCGCGGTGCTGGCCGCATCGCGCACCAGCCCGGGTTTCGGCGGTGTGGTTGCGAGGGCGAACAGGCGGTAGGCCGGGGCGGTGGTGGTGGCTTCCTCGAGGATCGCGCCGCGGGTGGTCAGTTCGTGGTTCAGCGCCATGCCGGAGAGATGCGCGCCGGCGACGATGAGGGAGATGCGATCGTCGACGGCGCGGGGCAGGCGGGTGGTGGGGGAGGCGCGGGTGACGCCGGCACCCGCGCCGATGGCGTGATGGAGCGCATCGGCGAGGTGAAGCAGGGCGCGGTCGCTGAAGGCGGGGCCGATCAGGGTCATGCCGAAGGGCAGGCCGTCCGGGCGGAAGCCGGCGGGGAACGCCACTGCTGCGAGATCGAGCAGGTTCACGAAATTGGTGTAGCGGCCCAGCATGGCGTTGCGGGCGATCGGTTGGGCGCGCAATTCGGCCACGGTGTAGATTGTGGGGCTGGTCGGCAGCAGCAGCGTATCGATGCCGGCGAGGATGGCGTCGGTCCGCTGGCGCAGAGCTTGCAGGCGGGTGGCGGCGAGGAAGGCGTCCGCCGCGTCGAAGCGTTCGGCGCCTTCGATGATCGCGGCGACGACGGGGTCCATCGCGTCGGCATGGGCGCGGAAGAACGGGCGGATGGCGGCGAGGCGTTCGGCGACGAAGGCGTCTTCGTAGAGCAGGGACGCCGCCGCGCGGAACGGCGCGTAGTCGATCTCCACCAGGGTCCATCCCAGTGCGGTTGCCTGGGCGAGGGCTGCTTCGTGCAGGGCGGCGTAGGCGGTGTCATCGGCGAAGACCCGTTCGTCGGGGGCGAGGATGCCGATGCGGGGGCGGGATGGCAGGGTGGTCTCGGCCGGCTTGCGGCTGTAGGGATCGTCGGGGTCGTGGCCTTCGGCGATCGCGAGGATGATTGCGGCATCGGCGGCGGAATTGGCGAAGATGCTGACGCAGTCGAGGCTCTGGCACGCTGGGACGACGCCGGTTGCGGGAATTCGGCCGCGGGTCGGTTTCAGGCCGATCAGATTGTTGAACCCGGCGGGGACGCGGCCGGAGCCGGCGGTGTCGGTGCCGAGGGCGAAGACGCAGAGGCCGGCACCTGTCGCGACGGCCGATCCCGATGAGGAGCCGCCGGAGATGTAGGTATCGTCGAACACCGAGCGGGGCGCGCCGTAGGGCGATCGCGTGCCGTTCAGGCCGGTGGCGAACTGGTCGAGATTGGTCTTGCCGAGCGGGATGGCGCCGGCGGCGCGCAGGCGGGCGACGATTGTGGCATCCTTCGCCGGCACGGAGGAGAAGGCGGGGCAGGCGGCCGTTGTTGGCAGTCCGGCGACGTCGATATTGTCCTTGACCGCGAAGACCATGCCGGCGAGGGGCAGGGCGGGGTCGACCAGGGCGGCTTCGGCCAGCAGGTCGGCGCGGTCGCGCAGGGTGATGAAGACCGCCGGATCGGGATAGGCGCGGGCGCGGTCGTGCAGGGTTGCCACCAGATCCGGCACGGTCAACTGGCCTTGATCGATCATCCGGCGCAGGGTCGCGATGTCGAGCGGGGCTTGGATCATGCGGCGGCATCCATGGCGATCACGGCCAGGCGCTGGCCGGCGCGGACCACCTGACCGGGCGATGCCGCGACCGAGACGACGACGCCCGACACATCGGCGGGGACCCGGACTTCCATTTTCATCGATTCCACGATCATCAGTGAATCTCCGGCTTCGACCCGGTCGCCCGGCCCGTGCAGCACCTGCCAGATGCTGCCGGGCACCGGTGCGGCGACGCTTCGGGTGCCGGGGGCGAGCGGCGGCTCGGCGGTGATCGGCGCGAGTTCGGGCAAAGGCGCGGTATCGAGCCCGGCCTCGACCCAGGCGGCGCGTTCGGCGGCGAAGGCGGCGCGCTGGCTGGTCTGGAAGGTGGCGATCGGGTCGGCGTTGGCGGCGACGAAGGCGTTGTGGGCCGCAAGGGAGAAACTGCCCTCCTCGATGGTGATCGGGTAGCGGCCGTGGGGGAAGGCGGCGCGGGCTTCGGCGAGTTCGGCCTCGCTGACCGGATGGAAGCGCAGACGGTCAAAATTGCGCAGCAGCCAGGGGGTGTCGCCGAAGGGGGGTCTGCCGTTGGCGAAGCTGTTCCACATCTGGATCGTGCGGCCGAACAGCTGGTAGCCGCCGGGTCCCTCCATGCCGTAGACGCAGAGATAGGCCCCGCCGATGCCGACCGCGTTTTCCGGCGTCCAGGTTCGGGCGGGGTTGTATTTGGTGGTGACCAGCCGGTGGCGCGGGTCGATCGGGGTGGCGACCGGGGCGCCGAGATAGACGTCGCCGAGGCCGAGGACGAGGTAATCGGCGTCGAACACGATGCGCCGGACATCGGCTTCGGAATCGAGGCCGTTGATCCGGCGGATGAATTCGACGTTGTCGGGACACCAGGGGGCGTCTTCGCGCACGGTCTCCTGATATTTGCGCATCGCCAGCAGCACGGCGCTGTCTTTCCACGACAGCGGCAGGTGGACGATGCGGGAGGGCACGGTCATGCTTTCGGGATCGGGCAGGGCCGGTTCGAGGGCGCGGATCAGGCCGAGCAGGGTGGCGCGGTCGAGGCGGGCGGGGTCGAAATGGATTTGCAGCGAGCGGATCCCCGGGGTGAGGTCGATGATGCCGGGCAGGTTCTGCGCGGCGAGGGCGGATTGCAGGGCGTGGGCGCGCAGGCGGAGGGCGAAATCCAGCGTCATCGCGCCGAATTCGATCAGGATGTTTGCATCGCCGGCGCGGCGGATGGTCATGGTGTCGGAGCGGTGCAGGATGATCGGGTCGGCATCGGCGCGGGTGAAATGGACGAGGTCGCCGGGGCGGAGCTGGCCGAGTTTCCACAATTCATCGGACGCGATGACGCCGGGACAGACGAAACCGCCGAGCGAGGGACCGTCCGGGCCGAGCAGGATCGGCATGTCGCCGGTGAAATCGACCGCGCCGATCGCGTAGGGCGTGTCGTGGATGTTGGAGGGGTGCAGGCCGGCATCGCCGCCATCCGCCCGCGCCCAGGCGGGTTTCGGGCCGATCAGGCGCACGCCGGTGCGGGCGGAGTTGTGGTGAACCTCGTAGGGGGCGGTGAACAGGGTGGCGATGTCGGATTCGGTGAAGAAATCGGGTGCGCCGTGCGGGCCGGGGATGAGGGTGATCTGCCAGTTGCCCGTGATCGGGTCCTGGGTGATCGGGTCGGGGATGGAGGGGGGTGGGATTGCCGGGGTCGTGGGGGCGTCGGCGAGGCCGATGACATCGCCCGCTCGCAGCGCACCGGTGGCGTGGCCGCCGAAGCCGCCGAGGGTGAAGGTTGCGGTCGAGCCGAGGTAAGCGGCGGCGGCGAAGCCACCGGCGACGGCGAGATAGCTGCGCTGGCCGGACCCGGTGATGGCCCCGAGTGCGAGGGTCTGGCCGGGTTCGATGGTGACGGCGGTCTCGTGCGGGATCGTCATGCCGTCGATGTCGGCTGCCATGGCCGCACCGGTCAGGGCGATGACGGCCCGGCCGCGAAACCGCAGGCGCGGGCCGGTGAGGGTGCATTCCAGCACGGCGGCGTCGGGTTGGTTGCCGAGGATGGCGTTGGCACGGGCGGCGCTGCGTGCGTCCATCGGGCCGCTGGGCGGAATGCCGACATGCCAGTAGCCGCGCCGCCCGGGGATGGATTGCAGCGAGGATTGCGCGCCGGGGTCCAGCACGCGGACGCTGCGCGACGGGGCGGCATGGTCCGCGAGGCTGTTTGTGGTCATGGTGCCGGCGCGGAAGTCGGGCCGGGCGAGGGCTGCGATCAGATAGTCGCGGTTGGTGGCGACGCCGTGGATCGTGGTGGCGGCGAGGCCGGCGCACAGGCGGTCGATCGCGGCGTCGCGGGTGGGGCCGGTGGCGATCAGTTTGGCGAGGGTGGGGTCGTAGAACGGGGTGATCGGCGTGCCGGGTTCGATCCAGGTGTCGATCCGCAGATCGTCG
>NZ_JBMFGY010000041.1:22028-26860 GCF_049977125.1 Acidiphilium sp.
GCGCCGGGGAAGTTGACCGAGGTGATCCGGCCGGTGGCGGGGGTGAAATCATGGGCCGCGTCTTCGGCGTAGAGGCGGGCCTCGATCGCGTGGCCGGCGGGGTGGACGCGCGGCAGGGTGAAGCCGCCGGCGGCCTGGCGGATCATCCATTCGACCAGATCGATGCCGTATATCGCCTCGGTGACGCCGTGCTCGACCTGCAGGCGGGTGTTGACCTCGAGGAAATGGAAATCGCCGGTGGTCTGGTCGTAGACGAATTCGACCGTGCCGGCGGAGGCGTAGTCGACGCTGGCGGCGAGGGCGCGCGCGGCATCTTCCATCGCGGCGATGGTGGCGGGTTCGATGCGGGGTGGCGGGGATTCTTCGATGATTTTCTGGTTGCGCCGCTGCAGGGAGCAGTCGCGTGCGCCGAGGGTGAGGATGGACCCGGCACCGTCGCCGAAGATCTGGACTTCGACGTGGCGGGCGTGTTCGACGTATTTTTCGAGGAACAGGGCGGGATCGCCGAAATTGGCGCGGGCGAGGTGGGCGATCGCGTCGTAGCGGGCGGCGAGTTCGGCGGGATCGCGGCAGATCGCCATGCCGATGCCGCCGCCGCCCGCACTGCTCTTGAGCATGACCGGGTAGGTGATGCGGGCGGCCTGGGCCAGTGCGTCGTCCCGCCCGGTGAGCACGCCGGAGCCTGGCAGGAGCGGCACGCCGGCGGCGGCGGCGAGGGCGCGGGCGGTGTGTTTGAGGCCGAAATCGCGCAGATGGCTGGGGTTCGGGCCGATGAATTTGATGTTGGCGGCGGCGAGCGCCTCGGCGAAATCCGCGCGCTCGGCGAGGAAGCCGTAGCCGGGATGCACGGCATCGGCGCCGCTGCGATGGCAGGCGGCGATGATCGCCTCGATGTTCAGATAGCTGGCACTGGCCGGGGAGGCGCCGATCGGCTCGGCGTGGTCGGCTGCGAGCACCGGCGGGGCGAAACGATCGGCCTCGGCATAGACCGCGACGGCGGCGATGTTCATCCGCGCGAGGGTGCGGCAGATCCGGCCGAGCACCTCGCCGCGGTTGGCGATCAGGACGCGGGTGAACACTTGCCTAGCGGTCCCACACGACGCAGCGGATCGGCGTCGGGCGGAAGCCGTTGCAGGGGTTGTTGACCTGCGGGCAGTTGGACAGCACCACCAACAGGCGCATTTCGGCGCGCAGATCGACATAGCCGCCGGGTTCGGAGACCCCGTCATCCACGGTCAATTCACCGTTCGGGCGGATCGGCACGTTCATGAAGAAATTGACGTTGGCCACGATGTCGCGCTTGTCCATGCCGTATTTTGCCAGTTCGGTCAGGAAGTTCTCGCGGCAGGCGTGCATGTAGCGGGTTTCGTGGCCGAAGCGGACGGTGTTGGATTCGCAGGAGCAGGCACCCGCGCTGGTATCGTGAAAGCCGCAGGTGTCGCCGATGATCGTCGCCATCGGGCGGGCTTCGTTCGAGCGCAGGACCGCACCGGTGGTCAGGTCGTAGCGGCCGCCGGCGCGGGCCTGGGCGAGCAGCGTGTCCTGCGCGGAATAGCGTTCGGTGTGATCATCGGCGTTGTAGAACAGCGCATCGACCGCCTGCTGGCTTTCGAGGTCGATGATCCGCAGGGTCTGGCCGGGTTCCAGCACCGTCGAGAACGGGGCGCGGGCCGGCACGGTGACATCGAGCAGGGCGTTGGATCGCGTGGTCAGCATGGTGGTCCTCAGGCGAAATAGGAATCGTTGTTCTCGAAGCCGCGCCGCGCTTCGTCGCTGAACGCGCGGCAGAACGCCGCGGCATCGGGTGCGGTGCGGTGGCGGGTTACGACGATCGGGCCGGTGGCCTCCGCACCGGCCAAAGGATGGGGGGTGTTGGACAGGGCGATCAGCAGGTTCATCTCGGCGCGCAGGGTGACGAAACTGCCGGGCGGCGGGGGGGTGCGCAGGCGCATCGTGCCGTCGGCGTCCACCGCGAGATCGGCGAACAGGGTGAGGCTGGTGGCGAGATCGCGCCGGCCGAGGCCGAATTTGCCGGCGGCGTTGCGCAGATTGTCGCGCCCGTTGCGTGCAGCACCGCCAGAGGGCGTTGAAGGGCCGAGAACTGCATCGTGGCCGGCGCCGCTGTCGGCGATGATGGCGGCGAGGATGCGCCCCATGTCCGAGAACAGGACGCGGCCGCTGCTGAGGCGGGTGGTCCATTGCAGTTTGAGCGTATCGCCGGCGTTGAAGCGCTCCGAGGGATCGTCGGCGTTCCATAACATGAGGCTGGCCCCCGGCGTGCCGGCCTGGTTGACGATGTGCAGCGCCTCGCCCCGTCGCGCCCGGAGGGTGGCATAGGCGCCGGGCGGGATGGTTTCGGTCGCGATGACGTCAACGGGCGGGATCACCGGCGGGTCGGTCGGGCCGGATGCACCGGCGAGGGCGCGGGCGCGGGACTGGAGGTCGAGATAGCGCGCGCGGTATTCATCGGGTGTCAGGCGGTCGAGGTCGAGCATCATGCCGCGTCCTGGCCCAGAGCGGTCGGGGCGATGACCGCTTTCGAGGCGGCCTGGCGGCGCATCAGCGGATAGGCGATGGCCCCGACGATCGTGGCGCCGAGGATGAACAGGGGGGCGAACCAGGTCATCGGCCAGGGGCCGTTGCCGGCGTTATAGATTTCGGCGCGCGGCCAGCCGACATCGATCATCAGCACCGCACCGAACACGACGGCGACC
Source organism: Acidiphilium sp. (assembly GCF_049977125.1). NCBI lineage: Bacteria > Pseudomonadati > Pseudomonadota > Alphaproteobacteria > Acetobacterales > Acidocellaceae > Acidiphilium > Acidiphilium sp. Next base: position 24,743 of record NZ_JBMFGY010000041.1, read on the forward strand.
AGATTGACCGGCAGGCCCCATCTGCCGAGGGTGAAATGCCCGGCGAGCGGGGGTTTGGAATAGACCGGATGACCGCGCAGGCGCTGGATCAGCAGCGGCAGGGTCACCAGAAGATACGCCAGATAGACGATGACGACCGCAACGCTGGTGATGTCGCCGAACACGCTGGCCGACCCGAGGCTGAGCAGGAGGATGCCGATGGCGGTGACGCCGACCACGACGCTCGGCAGCAGCGGGGTGCCGGTGCGGCTCGACACGGTGGACAGCGCGCGCGAGAACGGCAGGCGGCCATCGCGCGCCATGCTGAACATCACGCGTGCCGCCGAAGCCTGGATCGCGAGTGCGGCCGAGAAGATCGACACACTGACGATGGCGAGCATGATCCGCCCGAGCACGTTGCCGGCCTGCGCGGTGAGGACATAGGCGATGCCGTTGTTGGCCAGATCGGCGCCGAGGCTGGGCGAGGCCATCAGCGTGCCGAGCAGGACCAATCCGCCGCCGACCGCCGAGACGAGCATGCAGCGGGTGATCGCCGAGGGTGCGGTGCGGCGCGGATCGCGGGTTTCCTCGGAGAGTTCGGCCGCGGAATCGAAGCCGTACATGACGTAGGTGGCCATCAGCATCGAGGCCAGAAACGGCCAGATGTAGGAGCCGTGACCTTCGACGCCGCCGGTCGTCATGATCACGCCGGGGCCGCGCACGGTGTGGGTGAACAGGATGATGATGAGCAGGCAGACGCCGAAAATCTCGGTCGAGACGCCGATGATGGTGAGGGTCGCGAGCCGCTTGATGCCGAAGGCGCTGATGAAGCCGCAGATCAGGATCACGATCGAGCCGAGCACGATGGCGTTGAGCGCGCCGGTCGGGCTCGTGGGCGAGGCGTTGCCGCCGACGATCTGAAAGCCGGACCAGACGCCTGGCAGGGCGGCCTGCATCGCGATGGCGATGGCCGAGACGCTGACGATGTAGCCGATCAGCATGAACCAGCCGGCGAACCAGCCGAGCGGGTCGGTCGAGACCCGGCGGGACCATTGGTAGATCGCGCCGGAGACCGGGAAGCGGACCGAAAGTTCGGCGAACACCAGGGCGACGCAGAACTGGCCGATGAAGACGATCGGCCAGGTCCAGAAGAACGCCGGACCGCCGAGACCGAAGCCGAAGGCGAACAATTCGAACACGGTGGTCAGGATCGAGACGAATGAGAAGCCGGATGCGAAGGAGGCGAAGGGGCCGAGTTCGCGCCGGAGTTCCTGGATGTAGCCGAGGTCGCGAAGTCCTTCGGTGGGGTCGGGGTGGTTGATCGGGGTATCGCTCATGGGCGTGGCCTCCTTCAGATCGGTCATCGATGTGAAGCGAGGATCGGAATCGGACAGCGCATGCGACCCCCGCATGAAAACGCTCTCCCGGGCTTTTGTCCCGCCGTGTACCGTCAGGATGTCTCCCTGATGGTTGAAGCTCTCGGACCAGCACCGAAATTGTATTTCAGCCGGAACCCTAGCCCGTTTTAAAGCAGCAAGTTCCATGCCACGCTGAGCAGAGGGAGAGAAGCTTCGGTATCTTCGACTATTTTTGATGTGAAAATCAGCCAAAAAATCAAAAATGAATAATTTTCGATCGATTCACTGTCTAGTTTATGTTCATATTGACTATTTTTCGATCAATCAGATCGGTTTATCAATGGGATTCGGCAACGTTTTCTGTGTCGCGCGTCAGCATCTCAACGAGGCAATCTGCCGAGCCCGCGCTACTGATCGCGCGACGAGTTGGAAAGCCGCATCAAGACATGTCCGCTCGACCTGTTTGCCGCTAGTATCGCGGCTACCACCTGACGCCCAACCAGTCGCACTTCTGGTAAGTTGCGATGGCTTTTATCCTGCTCTGCAGGCTGCTCAGGGTCGGCGCTCAGGCGATATGCAGCGGCCGGCGCCCCTGCTTCGCCATGGTCCCGGTGCAGGGCGCGCTCGGTCGGGTTACACCGATTGCACCCGCACATTGGGCGCGAACGACACCGAACTCAGCCACCGGCGCGCCAGTCCCACCAGCAGATGAACACGTGGGAAATGCGGACTAGAGCGTTATGCTTTCAGCTTAACGCTCTAGCTCTATGTTTTTTCGAGC